>JAGAHC010000016.1 GCA_017627275.1 Lachnospiraceae bacterium | reverse complement strand
CGGAAGATGGGACTTGAACCCACACGTGATTGCTCACACAAGATCCTGAGTCTTGCTCGTCTGCCAATTCCGACACTTCCGCAATTGCCTCTTAAAAAGAGACTGCAGGATATGGGACTTGAACCCACACGACATTGCTGCCACAGGCACCTGAAGCCTGCGCGTCTGCCAATTCCGCCACTCCTGCAGGGAATAAATAACGCAAAATCTATCTTAGCTTTTTCGCCTGCGCTTGTCAACAACTTTCCGGCTCTTTACAAAACAATGGCTCTGAAAAAACCCGTTTCGTAAAAAAAGGGTTTTCTTCCTTTTTGCCGAATAATACCAATATGTACTATCCCGACGAACTGGTGGAGGAAGTCTTAGCGGCCAACGATATCGTCGACGTGGTCTCCTCCTATGTACAACTGAAGAGAAGCGGAGCCAATTACTTCGGCCTGTGCCCCTTTCACAATGAAAAGTCGCCTTCCTTTTCGGTCTCGAAGAGTAAGCAGATCTTTCATTGCTTTGGCTGCGGGACCGGCGGAAACGTGCTGACCTTCCTGATGAAGTATGAGAACCAGACCTTCCAGGAGGCGCTGCGGCAATTGTCC
Organism: Lachnospiraceae bacterium; assembly: GCA_017627275.1. Taxonomy (GTDB): domain Bacteria; phylum Bacillota; class Clostridia; order Lachnospirales; family Lachnospiraceae; genus CAG-791. The sequence goes on along the minus strand of JAGAHC010000016.1, from coordinate 15,879 downwards.
GACCGGGCCGGCATTGCGCTGCCGGAGATCAATTACAGCGCGGAAGCGAAGAAGCGGGAAGAGAAGAAGCAGCAACTCTTTGCCGTCAACAAGGAAGCCGCGACGTATTATTATCATCTGCTGCGTTCCGACAAGGGAAGGACAGGTCTTTCCTACCTGCAAAAGCGCGGCCTTACGGACGACATGATGAAGCAGTTCGGACTGGGCTATGCTTCCGGAAGCAGCAATGATCTGATCAGGCATTTAAAGGAAAAGGGATTCTCGGACGACCTTCTGATTGAAGCGGGACTTGCTTCCTTTGATGAGAAACAGGGGCTCCATGACAAATTCTGGAACCGCGTCATGTTTCCGATCCAGGATGTCAGCAACCGCGTGATCGGATTCGGCGGGCGTGTGATGGGAGATGCCAAACCGAAGTACCTCAATTCTCCCGAGACGCCGATCTTTGACAAAAGCAGAAACCTCTACGGCCTGAACATCGCCAAACGCAGCAGAAAGAATCACTTCCTTCTCTGCGAGGGATATATGGACGTCATCGCCATGCATATGGCTGGATTTACCGAAGCGGTGGCATCGCTCGGTACCTCGTTTACGGAGGGACAGGCTTCGCTCCTCAAACGTTACGTTTCCGGCGTGATCTTAGCCTACGACAGCGACCAGGCCGGTGTGACGGCGGCGCTGCGCAACCTGGAGATCCTCCGCAAGGCCGGCGTCGCGTGCAAGATCCTCGATATGACGCCCTACAAGGACCCGGATGAATTCCTGCAGGCAGAGGGGAAGGAAGCCTTCGAAGAGCGGATCAGACAGGCCGAGAACGCGTTTCTGTTCAAGATCCGGATGAAGGAAAAGGAATTCAACATGGAGGACCCGGAAGAGCGGACGGCCTTTTACCGGGAGATGGCCAGGAACCTCTGCTCCTTTACGGATGCGGTGGAGCGGGAAAACTACGCGAAAGCCCTTTCTTCTAGGTATTACATCAAAGAGGAACAACTGCTTTCGATGGTGGCTTCCTACGACAGGGCCGGAGGAGAAAACATCCCTGCCCGCCCCGTCAGACAGGGCACGATCCGCAAACAGGTGCAGGAGGAGAAATGGAAACGCTCGGTCAGACATTCCGAAGGACTCCTTCTGACGGCCCTTTCCGTGAAGCCCGATTGGTTTGCGAGAATCGAACCCTTCCTTTCCGCCGATGATTTTGAGGAGGGCCTGCCGAAGGAAGTTGCGGAAGCGTTCTTAAAGGCGCTGAAAGAGCATACCTATGAAGAGGAGAAATTCCTTTCCTCCCTCATCAGCATGTTCGACACGGCGGAAGAACAGGAGGCGGTTTCGGCCCTCTTTCAGACAGAGTTTGAGAACCCGCAGGCGGAAGAGGAACAGCAGAAAAAAGCCTTCCTGGATGTCGCCTGCGCCGTTAAAAGGTTCAGCGTCGAGAGGATCACGGAGAAGGCAAAGGAAGATCCGAATCTCCTGTTAAAACTGGTGGAAGAAAAGAAGGCGCTGGATACGCTTTCCAGATTAAGATAGAGAACTGCGCATTGCGGTGCAATGCTAAAGAAAGAAAGGAAATCAGCAATGGCTAAAAAAGAGACGACCAAGAAAACCACAAAGCCTGCCAAAAAGACAGCGGAAAAGAAGGTAACGGCAAAGAAACCGGCGGCCAAAAAGACGGCTGTGAAGAAAGAGACGCCGAAGAAGGCGGCCGAGAAAAAAACCGTGACGAAGAAAGAAGCGGTAAAGAAACCTGCCGCCAAAAAAGAAACGGCAAAGAAGGGGACTGCAAAGAAAGCCGATACCGGGAAAAAGGCCGTCCAGAAGCAGGCGGTCAGGAAGACGGTCGCGAAGAAGGCTGCGCCGCAGAAACAGACGGCAAAGAAACCGCTTCCCAAAAAGGGAACGGCAGTGAACGATACCAAAAAGAAGACCGCCGCCAAAACGGCAGGGAAAAAAGAAGAGACGAAGGCCATTAAGAAGGCGGCTGCCAAAAAGACGGAAGAGATCAAGAAGACCGGAAAGAAAGAAAAGCAGGTCAAGGCGCCCGAGAAGAAGGCGAAGAAGACAAAGGCGCCGGAGACAGCGCCCGTCGTCCAGGACACCGACGAAGAAGAGGAGGACGACAGCGAAGAAGGACTGACGCCGGGTCTTTTGAAACAGCTGGCTGAAAACGCCGCGGTGGCGGTCGGCGAAGTGGTCGTGCACGAAGAGGATGCGGACGGCAATCTGACAGAAAGCATCACGCCGAAGCTGGACGAGAAGAGCAAGGAGCTCTTTATCAAAAAATACATGGACCTCATGCTGTATGCCCATAAAAAGGACAACATGCTGGAGTACCAGGAGATCATCGACGCCTTCACGGAACTGAAACTCGAGGACGAGCAGTATGATGTCATCATCGCGGGACTCGAATCAAACGACGTGGAAGTCCTGCGCGTTTCCTATGAAGAAAACGACGAAGTGCCGGATGAAGAACTCGAGATGATCGAAGACGATGACGAGCTGGATCCGGAAGCGTTGGAACTGACGCTCTCCGACAGCGTCAACATCGAAGACCATGTGCGGATGTATTTAAAGGAGATCGGAAAAGTGCCGCTCCTTACGGCTGAAGAGGAGATCGACCTTGCCAAGCGCATGGAGAAGGGGATCGTGGCCGAAAAGGTGCTTTCCCTGAAAAACCGCAACATGATCAATTACATCACCAAAGGCAAGTCCTCCGGACTGACCGTGAAGGACGACCAGCTCAAGGCCATCAAGCAGCTGGGCCTTCGCAGAGAAGAAAAGGCGCTCGTCAAGGCAAAGACGGAGCGCGAACTGAACGAGATGGTCGTCGACGGGGAATATGCAAAGAACAAACTGGCGGAGGCAAACCTCCGGCTGGTCGTATCCATTGCGAAGCGCTACGTCGGCCGCGGCATGCTCTTCCTGGATCTGATCCAGGAAGGAAACTTAGGCCTGATCAAGGCGGTCGAGAAATTTGATTTCCGCAAGGGCTTCAAATTCTCCACCTATGCGACCTGGTGGATCAGACAGGCGATCACGAGAGCCATTGCCGACCAGGCAAGGACGATCCGTATCCCGGTGCACATGGTGGAGACCATCAACAAGCTGGTCCGTGTGAGCCGTCAGCTTCTGCAGAAACTGGGGAGAGAACCCAGCCCCGAAGAGATCGCCGAAGAGATGGACATCTCCGTGGACCGCGTGCGCGAGATCATCAAGATCTCCCAGGAACCGGTCTCGCTGGAGACGCCGATCGGCGAAGAAGAAGATTCGCATCTGGGCGACTTCATTCAGGACGACAACGTGCCGGTGCCGGCAGATGCGGCAGCCTTTACCCTGTTGAAGGAACAGCTCCATGATGTTCTTTCCACACTGACGGAACGTGAACAGAAGGTCCTCAGGCTGCGGTTTGGTCTGGATGACGGCAGGGCAAGGACGCTGGAAGAAGTCGGCAAGGAATTTAACGTCACCAGAGAGCGTATCAGACAGATCGAAGCCAAGGCCCTTCGGAAACTGCGCCATCCGTCCAGAAGCAGAAAACTCAAGGATTATCTGGACTAAGGAGATACCTTGAAGAAGGGACCCGCGCTCTCGAAAAGGCTGACCTGCCTTTATGACTTCTGCGTCCTTGCAGGGGAAGAAGCGCCGTACATCCTCTGTGATGTCGGCTGCGATCACGCGCATGTTCCGATCCGCCTTTTAGGGTCCGGCGTGATCACCCGCGCCATCTGTATGGATGTCATACCGGGGCCCCTGCAGAAGGCAAAAGAGAACCTTACGCTGTACGGATGCGAAGACGGGGCAGATCTAATCCTGTCAGACGGTCTGCAGCAGTATCCCGGCGGCGCGGACGTCCTTCTGATTTCCGGGATGGGCGGCATCCTGATGGCGCAGATCCTTCTGGCAGAGCCGGAGAAGGTTCTTTCGTTCCGGAAGATCATTCTTCAGCCGCAGAGCGAATTTACGGCGCTCAGAAAGGCGCTGGAGCAGCTTTCGATCCGGATCGAAGACGAAGCCATGGTCGAGGAAGAGGGGAAGTTTTATCCTGTCCTGTATGCTTCTCCTTTCAAAGAAAACGAAAGCGGTGCAGCTGCGCTTTCCGATATAGAACTGGAATATGGTCCCGTTCTTTTGAAAAAGAAGGATGTCGTCCTGAAACGGTATCTGGAAAACGGACTTTTGAAGATCCGCCGGATCCTGCAGGGATTTCCCGCAGACGGAAAGGACGAAGAAAGAGCATCGCTTCTTCATACAAAGGAACAGATTGAACAGGCGCTTTTCCTTGTTTCGGAAAAGGAAGGGAGTGGACAATGAAACTGGCAGAAGTCATTGAAAACCTGGAGGGGTTTTGCCCCGGGTCCTTTGCGCAGGACTGGGACAATGTCGGACTGCAGGTGGGCTCCGGCGGACAGGAGATCCAGGTCCTGATGCTGGCCCTGGATGCTTCCGGGGACGTCATCAGGCAGGCGGAGGAGAAGGGAGCAGATCTCCTGCTGACCCATCATCCGCTGCTGTTTAAGGGCGTGCGGCATGTGACGGAGTCCGACCATGTCGGGAAACGGATCCTGCGACTTGCCAAGCGCGGCATCGCCTGCTACGCGATGCATACGAACTTCGACGTGCTGGGAATGGCGGATGCCGCGGCGGAGAAACTGAAACTCGTGGATGCGGAGGTGCTGGAAGTCACCTACGAAGACGATGTCTCCAGAGAAGGCCTCGGCCGCATCGGAAAACTCCCGACCTATATGACGCTCGAGGAACTGGCCGCCTATGTGCGGGACGTTTTTTCGCTCCCGAAGGTCCGCGTTTACGGTGACCGGAAGCAGCCGATCGTGACGGCGGCGCTCCTTCCGGGAAGCGGCGGCGGAGAGATCGACCTTGCGGTGAAGGGCGGCGCGGACGTGATGATCACCGGCGATATTTCCCACCATACCGGACTAGACGCCGTCGAAAAGGGGATCGCCGTCATCGACGCCACACACTACGGACTGGAAAAATTGTTTGTTCCGTATATGGAGGATTATCTCCACAGGGAACTGCCGCATCTCACGGTGCTGAAGGCGGAAGAAACGGAACCTTTCTGGGAACAGTAAACACAGTACTTAAAAAAGGAGAAGATCACATGCCTGAAATCATGGTTTGCGAAAAACTGAGATCATACGAGAAGGGAACGACGTTTCTTTCAATCGCGGAAGACTATCAGAGCGAGTTTGACAGCAAGATCACCCAGGTCTATTTCAACGGGAAGATGACGGAGCTGATGAAGAAGGTCGAGAAAGACGGTGTCTTAAACTTCATCACCATGTCGGATTCGGCAGGACACAAGACCTATATCCGCACGGCGGAGATGATGCTCATCAAGGCAGTGCGGAACCTGGCGGGCGAAAAAGCGGGAGAGGCCAGAGTCCATATCGAATTCGCCCTGCACAACAGCGTGTACTGTCTGGTCAGCGGAGTCGGACGCGAGATCGACGAAGCCTACGCGAAGGCCCTGCAGGAAGAGATGGAGAAAATGCAGGAGGCAAACATCCCGATCATCAAGAAGAGCTATCCGGTGGATGCGGCGCTGGAACTGTTTAAGAAGCAGAACATGACCGACAAGATCAAGATGTTCCGCTACCGCCGCAGCTCTTCCATCAATGTCTACAACCTGGACGGCTTTTACGATTACTTTTACGGGCACATGCTGCCGAACACCGGGATGGTGGACCTGTTCAAGGTCTCTGCCTACCGCGGCGGGATCCTTCTGACCTTCCCGACCAGAGAGAATCCGAATGAGCTTGAGCCTTTCAAAGAGGAAGTATCCCTGTTTGAACAGCTGATGCTCTCCAATTCCTGGGGAAAACTCATGGAAGTCAGCAACGTGTCCGATCTCAACGACAAGATCTGCGAAGGCCACATCAAGGACCTGATCCTGATCCAGGAAGCGCTGATGGAAAGACGGATCGGAGAGATCGCGCAGAAGGTCTTTGACAAGAAGGAAGACGTCAAGATCGTCCTGATCGCAGGCCCGAGTTCTTCCGGCAAGACGACCTTTGCGAACCGCCTGGCGATCCAGCTGAAGTCGTTTGGACTTAAGCCGCACACCATCGGGATGGACGACTACTTCGTCAACCGGGAAAAGACACCGATCGACGCGGACGGCAACTACAACTTCGACGTGATCGAGGCGGTCGACATCGAACAGTTCGAAGAGGATATGAACGCGCTCTTAAACGGAGAGACGGTCGAGATGCCGACCTTTGATTTCAAGACCGGCAAGCGCGTCTATAAGGGCAACACCATGACGCTCGGCGAGGAAGACATCCTGGTCATCGAAGGGATCCACGCGCTCAATCCGAAGTCTTCGAACGCGCTGCCGAAGGAGAGACTGTACAAGGTCTACATCAGCGCCATGAACAGTCTGAACGTGGATGACCACAACCGGATCCCGTCGACGGACGTGCGTATGATCCGGAGAATGATCCGGGATGCGAGGACACGCGGAAGCGATGCCAGGGCGACCATCGGCGGGTGGAAAAAGGTCCGCGACGGAGAGGACGTCAATATCTTCCCGTATCAGGATGAGGCGGACAGCGTCTTCAATTCGTCGATCTGCTATGAACTGGCGGTATTGAAGCAGTTCGCGGAACCTCTCTTATACAATGTGAAACGCGGCGATCCGGAATTCTACGAAGCAAAGAGGATGCTGAAATTCTTTGATTACTTCCTGGGGATCGACACCGCGGAGGTGCCGATGAATTCGATCTGCAGAGAGTTTATCGGCGGCGGATTCCTCGGATAAAACAGGCATTCCTTGTTTGACAGGAATCCTAAAAAAGCATAGATTATGTGTTGGTAAGCAGGACGGATGATCGCGCCGGCAGGACCCTCCGGGGACCCCGGAAAGGCTGGCGGCGAGGAAAGTCCGGGCTTCACAGGGCAGGATGCCGGATAACGTCCGGTGGAGGTGACTCTAAAGGAAAGTGCAACAGAAAGCAAACCGCCATTTGCCCTTCGGGGCAAATTGGTAAGGGTGAAAGGGCGGTGTAAGAGACCACCGCGCGCATGGTAACATGGGCGGCATTGCAAACCCCATCCGAAGCAAGACCAAAAGGAGGGCCAGGAACTTGCCCGGTTCGTCCTCAGGTAGGTCGCTAGAGGCTGTCGGCAACGGCGGTCCCAGATAGATGATCATCCGGGAGGCAACTCCCGACAGAACCCGGCTTACAGTTCTGCTTACTGTTTATCGGAAATACCGTATGAACCGTACAATCTTTTTTCTTCTAACGATCCTCTTTCTTCTGACGGGCTGCGCCCCCTCTGAAGAGAACACGAAACGAAGACCCATCGATCATGAAGTCTCCGTCGACGCGGGGGAGTATACCGGAAGAGGCAGCGTTTTTCTGACGGAGGAAGATGCGGCCGTCATCGTGACGGCAAGACACCTGATCGCAGACGCTGAAGAAAAGGGGATGGAGGAGTTTAAGGTCACGTTTTCCGATCATACGGAAGCTTCTGCAAAGATCCTTCTGATCGATGAGGAAAGCGATCTGTGCTTTATTGTCGTTCCCCGGGGAGAGGGAAAAGCGCTGTCTGACAGCGTCGCCTTTCCGGAGGAAGAAAAAACGCTGAAGGAAGAAGACCTGGTTTTCCTGTATGACGGAAAAGGGGAGAAGCACAGCGGCTATCTGACAGCGCTTAAAACAGACGCTGCCGGCGTGGGAAGAGATCTGATGAGCTTTGCCTGCAGCGTGAAAGAAGGGATGAGCGGCTGCGGTATCTATAATGCAAACGGAGAGTATGTAGGGATGCTGATTGCGGGCGATGACGAAGAAAATGCATTGGGCGTGCCCGCAGACAGGATCAGAGATATTTACAAGCAGGAAAGAAGGGATGAAGAATGACTAGGATCGACATCGTATCAGGCTTTTTGGGAGCCGGAAAAACCACACTGATCAAAAAGCTTCTGGAAGAGGCGCTGGCGGGGACCAAGGTGGTCCTGATTGAAAACGAATACGGAGAAGTCGGAATCGACGGCGGGTTCTTAAAAGAATTCGGGATCGAGATCCGGGAAATGAATTCTGGCTGCATCTGCTGCTCGCTGGTCGGCGATTTCTCGACCTCTTTAAAGGAAGTGTTTGACCGCTACGAGCCCGAACGCATCCTGATCGAGCCCTCCGGCGTCGGCAAGCTCTCCGATGTCATGCAGGCGGCAATTGACGCGGCGGACGGAACGGAGATGCAGATGGGTTCTGCCGTGACCGTGGTCGACGCATCGAAGGCCAAGATGTATTACAAAAACTTCGGCGAATTCTTTATCGACCAGATCCAGACGGCGGCGACCGTCGTGCTTACGAGGGTCGATAAATGCGATGAAGAGAAGGTGAAAGAAGTGGCGGCCCTCATTCGCTCCCTGAACGAGAAGGCGGTCATCGTCACAACGCCGCTTTCCGACCTGGACGGGAAGAAACTCCTCGACACCATCGAGGGCAAGGACGATCTGCAGGCTGACCTTCTGCGGGAGATGCAGGAGGCTGCGATGCATGACGACGATGATGACGATGATGAGCATGAGCATCACCACCATCATGACGACGATGACGATGATGACGACGAGCATGAACACCATCACCATCATCATGATGATGACGACGATGACGAACATGAACACCACAATCACCATCATCATGACCACGTGGAAGCGATCGTCGACGAGAAGGGGAACAGGATCTACAGCTCGACCGAACATGAGCGGCAGCATCACCACCACCATCACCATCATCACGGCCACGACGCCGATGAGATCTTCCAGAGCCTCGGGATCGAGACGGCAGGCAGATATACGAGAGACCAGCTGGAAGCAATCCTTGGCAGCCTGAAGGAAGAAGAGACCTACGGCATCGTGCTCCGCGCCAAGGGCATGCTCCCGACACCCGACGGAGAATGGCTCCACTTCGATTACGTTCCCGAAGAGGAAGAAGTGCGCACGGGTGCCGCCGACGTAACCGGAAAGATTTGCATCATCGGAGCAGAGTTAAACGAAGAGGCACTTAAAGCGTTGTTCCTGAAATAAAGTAGCACGGGGCAAAAGTATACATCTGTATTTTTTTCTTCAATGCGGTGGCAATTCGAAAAAAATACAGATGTTACCTTTGCCCCTGTGAACTACATGGAGAAACAACGCGAATAGGTTCTACGCTCAATGATTATAGGAGAAGCAATGTTCAACAAAGAAGACCAGAAACCGGTATATGTGATCAACGGGTTTCTCGACGCGGGGAAGAGTTCCTTCTTTGCGTATACGCTGGGACAGCCGTATTTCCAGACGGAAGGGACGACCCTTCTGATCCTCTGTGAGGAAGGGGAAGTCGAGTTTACGGAGTCGCTGCTTAAGAAATCCAAAACGGAGGTGGAGGTCATAGATTCGCTGGACGACTTTACGTCGGCGAACCTCATGGCGCTGGAAGTCAAGCACCGTCCGGAGAGGATCCTGATCGAATGGAACGGGATGTGGGATTTCAAGGCGTTTACGCTTCCGCGCAAATGGCGGCTGGAACAGCAGATCACCTGCATCAATGCGGCGACGTTCTCGGTGTACTTCACCAACATGCGGTCCCTCATTGCGGAGCAGCTGCGCAATTCGGAGCTGATCATGTTCAACCGGTGCGACGGGATGGACGAAAAGGTGCTCGCCAATTACAAGCGCAACGTCAAGGCCATCAACCAGCAGGGCATGCTGGTGTTTGAAAACGCGGACGGTGAGATCGACATGACCATGGAGGAAGATCTGCCGTACGACATCAATCAGAATCCGATTCCTTTAGAGGGGATCAACTATGGGATCTGGTATATCGATGCCATGGAGCATCCGGACCGGTACGCCGGGAAGGAAGTCACCTTCACGGGGATGGTCGCCATGCCGCCGGATTTTCCGGGAGATTACTTTGTACCCGGCCGGATGGCGATGACCTGCTGTGCGCAGGACATGCAGTTTTTGGGCTACGCCTGCAAGAAGGATAAGGTGAGCGATGGCATTCGGGAGAAAGACTGGGTCAAGATGACGGCGAAGGTCATGATCGAGCCGTTTGCACCGTACGGAAGAGACGGTGTGGTACTGCATCCTTTGACACTTGAAAAAACGGAAGAGCCGAAGGACGCCATTATCAATTTCGGAGCCTGACAACAGAAAGGAGACAGCCATGGATAACCGAGCGATAGGCATTTTTGATTCCGGAGTCGGCGGACTTTCTTCCGTCAAAAAAATGCTTTCCGATCATCCGGAAGAAAGCATTCTGTATTTCGGCGATACGGGACGCGCACCCTACGGGAGCAGAACCAGGGAAGAGATCGTCAGCATGTCGCTGCAGGATGTGCATTTCCTGCGTACCTTTGATCTGAAGGCGATCCTGATCGCCTGCAATACCATTACGGTGTGCAGTCTGAAGGCGCTGCGGGAAGCAAATCCCGACATCCCGATCATCGGCGTGGTGGATTCGGCGGCGGAGGCTGCGGCCCGGGCGACGAAGAACCGCAAAGTCGGTGTCATCGCGACGAAGGCGACGATCGACAGCGATGCCTATGCGCAGAAGATCAAAGAATTTGCTCCCGATACGGAAGTGTTCTCCGCAGCCTGCCCGAAGTTTGTGCCGCTCATCGAAGCCGGTAAGATCTCTCCTGAAAACGAGGAACTTGCCGCGGCGATCAGGGAGTACTGCACAGAGCTCAAGGAAGCGGGGGTCGATACACTGATCCTCGGTTGTACGCATTATCCCCTCATCGCGGAAGCGGTCGGCCTGTTCATGGGAGAAGGCGTGCAGCTGATCGATTCCGGTGCGGAACCCGTAAAGACGGTCATCAGGATGCTGGAAGAGAAGGAGGCCCTTGCGGAAAAGGAGAAGGAAGGGAAGGAGTTTTACTTCTGCAGCGGGGACGTGGACGCGTTTGGTTATGTGGCGGACCTCTTCCTGAAAAAGGATATCTCGTCAAAGTCCATGCGCATCAATATCGAAAACTTTTAAGACAATCCCCGGATTCTTTTAAGACAATAGAAAAGACCTGCCTGAGATCACAGGCAGGTCTTTTTTTGCTTCATCAGAATCCAATTACATCTTGGATACGGATTTGGCCAGCTTGGAAACCTTGTTCGCCGCGTTGTTCTTGTGCAGAACGCCCTTGGTGGCGGCTTTTTCGATGGCGCTGGTGGCCTGCTTTAAGGCTTCCTGTGCGGCAGTTTTATCTCCGGCTTCCACAGCAGCACGGACCTTCTTGGTCACGGTCTTGACGCCGGTTTTCACAGCCTTGTTGGCTGCAGCTTTTCTTTCGCTGGTGCGAATTCTCTTCTTGGCAGATTTGATGTTTGCCATTTCTCTTCCTCCGAATGTATGGGTTACGGGTCGTTTCTCTGCGTGGTCTCAAAGACTGACACGGACGTCTTGAAACCAATCACCGAATTATTATAATAGTAAAAAGAAAGGATGATGTCAATGGGAATCGGCGGAGTTTTCCTGTGTATCTTGCTCGTCATACTGGCTGTTTTCTGCGCTGTTCTTGCGGCGCCGCTTTCCTATACGGTGAAGGCGCAGACCCCGAAGGAGGGCTCCAGAAAAGAGGCCTCTTTTACGGCGCGCCTTTCCCTGTACGGAATCCCTCTGCCGTATGAACGGTTTCTTGCAGATAATAAGAAAAACAAGGGAAAAAAGCAAGCCGCCCGTCCCGTAAAGCGGGCCAAGTTCTCACTGCGCAACTTTTATGCTAGTATAAACAATGCAAAACGTTTTTTTGCCTATTACGGAAGGCTTTTGACGAGCGAACACGGACAGGAAGCGCTTCACAGCATCCTGCAGACCGGACGGGAGGTGCTCCCGCGCCTTCTTCCGAAAAAATGGACGATCCGGGGGAACGTCGGGTTTGCGGATCCTTCCCTGACGGGGTCTGTCGCGGGAATCCTGGCCTTCCTTTCCCCCTTTACGGGGAAACATCTGCAGGTGAATCTGCGGTTTGAAGAAGAGACAATGGATCTTTCTGCCTATGCGAAGGGAAGGATCAGGGTCGGCACCCTGTTGTTTGCAGCCTGGAAACTGTATCGCAACCCCTATCTGCGGAAGAGCCTTAAGGCTCTGAAAGCAGCACCTTCCCCGCACGGAGAAATGCTTCCCGCACGGGGATAACAAAGAACGCGTCTTTCAGACGACCGGATCCGGAAAGGACAGACAATGACGGACAGAAATCAATCAAAAGAAAACCGCTTCGACGAGGTGGTACGCTCGATGTTGGACAGTGCGGACGGCGCGCTGTTTTCCCGGACGGTCATGGGCGATCCGATCGAGGTGAACGGGACGGTCATCATCCCGCTTTCCGATGTGATGATCGGGGTGGCTGCGGGATCCAATACGGCATCGAAGAAGGATGCCGGTGTCGGCGGCTTTTCGGCGAAGCTTTCCCCGTCTTCGGTCCTGATTATCAAAGACGGGATCACGCGGGTCGTCAATGTGAAGAACCAGGATGCCGTGACGAAGCTGATGGATATGGTGCCGGATGTCCTGGACCGGTTCAAGGCGGGCCCGTCTCCGATGACCGACGAGGAGATCATGGGCATGGCGTTTCCGGAAGACGCCCCGGGAGAAGAGTAAGATGGCGAAAGTACTGGACGGAAAACCCGTCGTCAATGCCCTGTTAAAGAGGATGCATGAGAAGGTGGAGCACTTACGGGAAAAGGGTGTGACACCGACGCTCTGCCTCCTGCGCATCGGCGAAAAGACGCAGGACGTGGCGTATGAGAAGAGCATCTTAAAACAGTGTGAAGCGGGCGGCGTCGATGTCGTGCGGATCATCCTTCCCAAAAACGCGACGCAGGAGATGCTCGACAAGAAACTGATGGAAGCCAATGTCGACGATTCCATCCACGGGATCCTGCTCTTTCGGCCGTTTCCCGAACAGATCGACGATGAACATACCAGAGAGCTTCTAAACCCCGACAAGGACGTAGACGGCTGCACCGTCGGGTCGTTGTCCGGGATCTTTACCAATACGAAGATCGGCTTTGCACCCTGCACGCCGCAGGCCATCATGGAAATCCTGCATTTTTACGGGATCGACATTGAACGGAAACGCGCTGCCGTCATCGGACGGTCGCTCGTTGTCGGCAGACCGATCTCTGCCATGCTGATGCATGAGAACGCGACCGTGGTCACCTGTCACACGAGGACGGACGGCGTGGACAGCATCACCAGAGAAGCGGATATCCTGGTCTCCGCGACCGGGCGCTTAAACAGTATCACCGCAGCGTATACCAACCCCCATCAGGTCATTATCGATGTAGGCATCAACTGGGATGAGGAACGAGGGAAGATCGCAGGAGATGTCAGCTATGAGGAGGTGGAACCTCTCGTCAATGCCATCACCCCGGTTCCCGGCGGCGTCGGCACCGTCACCACCTGCGTCTTGGTCGAGCACGTGATCGATGCCGCGGAACGTGCCGCTACAGGAGAGGAAAAACCCATATGAGTCAGAAAACCAGTCAGTTAACCATCAACGCGATGCTTGCCGCCATGTGTGTGGTGCTCGGATTCGTTTCGATCCGCATCGGCAATGCCATGAAGATCTCACTGGAAGATCTGCCGGTCATCTTTGCGGGTCTGATGTACGGACCGACGTCCGGCGCCCTGGTGGGAGGGATCGGCATCTTTTTATATCAGTTTTTCAGCTACGGCATCACGGCGACCACGCCGCTCTGGATCCTGCCCTTTGTCGTGGTGGGCGTGATCACCGGACTGATCGCTAAAAAGTCCGGCTTCAACAACACGCCCAGACAGCTGGTCGTGATCTTTCTCTGCATGGAACTTCTGGTGATGGTGCTCAATACCTTCGCTATCTATACCGACGCAAAGATCTATAACTATTACACGCCGGCCCTGATCCTTGGGGCGCTTGCCCCCAGGACCATCGTCGCGCTCTTAAAGGGCGTGGTGCTCGGGTTCGCATCGGCGCCCGTTCTGAAACTCATGTCCAGGATCACGAAGAACGGAAGATAAAACCAATCGATGATGACCTACGAAGAAGCAATTGAATACATCCATGCCTTTACCTGGAGCCAGTGGAAACTGGGACTGGACCGGACAAGGGAACTGATGGGGCTTTTGGGAGACCCGCAGAAGGCTCTCAAGTTTGTCCATGTTGCCGGCAGCAACGGCAAGGGATCGACCTGCGCCATGGTGGAGCGGATCCTAAGGGAAGCCGGGTATTCCACCGGCATGTATCCTTCTCCTTATATCGAGGATTTCAGAGAACGCATCCAGTTCAACGGAGAGATGATTCCGAAGGAAGCGCTCTGCCGTCTGACGGAAGAAGTAAAGACGCAGGCGGAAAAGATGGAGGATCATCCGAGCCAGTTTGAGATCATTACGGCGATCGGCATGCTGTATTTCAAGGAAATGCACTGCGATATCGTCGTGCTCGAAGTGGGACTGGGCGGAACGCATGATTCCACCAATATCATTGACGCACCGGAAGTCGCCGTGATCACCAACATCGGTCTGGAGCACACGGAGTATCTCGGGAACACCCTGGCGGAAATCGCCGCGAATAAGGGCGGCATCATCAAAGAAGGAACCTCCGTTGTCTGCTACGAGAATGATGAGGAAGTGATGGAAGTCATCCGCAGGATCTGTGCGGAAAAACAGGTGCCGCTGTCAGTGACTTCCTTTGCAAAGATCAGGCCTCTTGCGAAGAGCCTTTCCGGGCAGACCTTCTGTTACGGGGACAGTGAAGAAGTCTATTCCTTAAACCTGCTGGGGGAATACCAGCTGCACAATGCCGCCACGGCCTTTGCCGTCGTCGATGCCCTGCGGGACAGAGGCTGGAAGATCTCCGAAGAAGCCGTGAAAGAAGGACTTAAAAAAGTCACCTGGCCCGCGCGCTTTGAAGTGCTCTGTCACGATCCGCTGCTGATCCTGGACGGGGGACATAACCCGCAGTGTGCACAGGCGCTGTCCGAGTCGCTTTCGGCCTACTTCCCGGGAGAAAAAGTCACCTTCCTGCTTGGCCTTCTAAAGGACAAGGACAGGGAAGATATCTATGCATCGATCGCGCCTTTTGGCGCAGAATACATCTGCCTTACCCCAAACAGCGAACGGGCACTCTCCGCGGAGGAGCTTGCCGCGTTTTTACAAGAGAAGGGCGAGACGGCGCAGCCTGCTTCTTCCGTGGAAGAAGGGATCCTTCTGGCGCTCCACACGGGACGCCCCGTGATCGCCTTCGGCTCCCTCTATATGGCGGGAGAGGTGAAGAAGGCCTACCGCCGTGCCTGCAAGGTATGGCAGCGGAGGAAGGCTTCGGGACGGCGGAGACTCCTTACACCGGAAGAAAAGGAGGAAAAAAGCAGGAAGATCTGTGAGACGCTGCTTTCCCTTCCGGAAGTACAGAAGGCGAAGACCTTCTTTTCGTATATGGCGCTTGCCGACGAAGTCGACCTTTCTTATTTTCATCAGAAGATGGAAGAGGAGGGAAAGCGCATCGCCTTCCCCATCACCCTGGGCGGGGGAGAAATGTGTGCCGCCATCCCTGCTAAAGAGGACGGGTGGACGGTCGGCTCCTACGGGATCCGGACGCCCGTGCGGGAAAAAGCAGAGATCCTTTCGGAAGAAGAGATCGATGTGATCCTTGTCCCCTGTGTCGCCTTTGACAGAGAGGGAAACCGCATCGGACACGGTGCGGGATACTATGACCGCTATCTTTCCCGGTGCGATCTTCTAAAGACGAAAACCGTGCTGGTCGCCTTTGAATCGCAGCACATTACCAGGATCTGCACCGAGGATACGGATATCCGGGTGCCGCTTGTTGTGACGGAAAACGGGATTACTGAAAACAGAAAGATGAGGACAGTATGAGCAGAGCAGATGAAATCTTTAT
>JAGAHC010000015.1 GCA_017627275.1 Lachnospiraceae bacterium | reverse complement strand
AGCAGCTTCTCCGGCGTGGCCTTCTCGGCGTTGATGAGCTTGCCGCGGATCGGCAGAATCGCCTGGAAGGTGCTCTCGCGGCCGCTCTTGGCGCTGCCGCCGGCGGAGTCGCCCTCCACCAGGAAGATCTCGCAGTTCTTCGGATCCTTGTCCGAGCAGTCGGCGAGTTTCCCGGGCAGGCTCATGGTCTCGAGCGCGCTCTTTCTGCGCGTTAAGTCTCTGGCCTTGCGTGCGGCTTCTCTCGCACGCTGCGAAAGGATCGATTTTTCCAGGATGATCTTTGCGATGTCCGGATTCTGTTCCAGGAAGTAGGTCAACTGTTCCGAGACCACGCTGTCGGTCGCGCCGCGCGCCTCGATGTTGCCGAGCTTCTGCTTGGTCTGTCCTTCAAACTGCGGATCCTCGATTTTCACGGAGACGATGGCCGTCATCCCTTCGCGGATGTCTTCTCCGGAAAGGTTGGGGTCCGCATCCTTTAAGATCTTGTTCTTTCTCGCGTAGTCGTTGAAGGTCTTGGTCAGCGCGTTGTGGAAGCCCGTCAGGTGCATGCCGCCTTCCGGCGTGTTGATGTTATTGACGAAGCTGTATTCGCTGATGGTATAGGAATCGTTGTGCTGGATGGAGACTTCCACGTACACGTTGTTCTTCGTGCCTTCGAAATAGAGGATCTTGTCGTAGAGTCCCTTCTTGCTCTTGTTCAGATACTCGACGAACTCCTTGATGCCGCCCTCGTAGTAGAAGGTTCTTTCCACCGGCTCCGGATGCTCTTCGTCCACGCGCAGGTCCCGCAGGGTAATCTTCAGACCCTTCGTCAGGAAGGCCATCTCGCGCAGGCGCTGTTTCAGCACATCGAAATCAAAGACGGTCGTCTCCTCGAAGATCTTATCGTCCGGAAGGAAGGTGACCTTCGTGCCGGTGTCGCCTTCTTCGCAGGTGCCGATCACCGTCAGTTCTTTCGTGATCTTGCCCTGTTCGAATTCCAGAGCATAGATCTTTCCTTCGGTCCTAACCTCCACCTTCAGCCACTTGGAAAGCGCGTTGACGACGGAGGCGCCCACGCCGTGCAGGCCGCCGGAGACCTTGTATCCGCCGCCGCCGAATTTGCCGCCGGCGTGCAGGATCGTAAAGACGACTTCCACGGCCGTCTTGCCCGATTTGTGGTTAATGCCGACCGGAATGCCGCGGCCGTTGTCGACGACCGAAACGGAATTGTCCGGATTGATGGTGACTTCGATCTCCGTGCAGAATCCGGCGAGCGCTTCGTCGACGGAGTTATCTACGATCTCATAGACCAGGTGGTGCAGACCGCGGGAACTGGTCGTGCCGATGTACATGCCGGGACGCTTTCTGACCGCCTCCAGTCCTTCCAGGATCTGTATGTCATCCGCCGTATATTCGCCGACGTCTGCCGTGTCTTTGACGTTGTCGTCTTTATATTCTTTTTCTTCTGCTTTTTCGAGATCAAATTCATCTCTTAATTCTGCCATCTTCCTACTCCCTTAAATAAAAGAATCTATAATTGCATTTTTATCGGGAAATACCTTCCCGCCGCTGACATAAAACACCCGGTCGATCAGGAACCGTTCGTTGATGAATTCATCCAGTCCCGTGCAGGTAATGAAGGTCTGCAGCGATCCGATACTGTCCAGTAAAAACTGTCTCCGTGTCGCGTCAAGTTCGGAGAGCACGTCGTCCAGCATCAGGACCGGACTCTCTCCGGTTTTTCGTTTTACAATCTCTATCTCCGCCAGCTTTAACGACAGCGCACAGGTCCGCTGCTGTCCCTGAGATCCGAATTTGCGGAAATCGATCTCCGGACTTCCCGCACTGAAAAATCCGAAATCATCCCGGTGCGGACCGACGGTCGTCATGTGCTGCAGGATGTCAACTCTTCTTCTTTCTTTTAGCTTTTTTTCAAATTCGTCCGTTGTGATGTTCGGTTCATACACGAGCTTTAACTGCTCTTTTCCACCCGTCAGTTTCTGATGGATATCCCCAATCATCTCGTTGATTTCGTGGATAAATTTTTCTCTTCTTTCGATGATGCGGCTGCCGTATTGCAGGAGCTGTTCGTCCCACAGATCGAGCGTCACTTCCATCGTCGGATTCTTCTCGATGTCGCGGAGAAGTTTGTTCCGCTGCTCGATGATCTTGTTGTAATGATTCAGATCATAAAGATAATTTTCTTCAATCTGGCAGAGCTCGATGTCTAAAAATCTTCTTCGTCCCGCCGGACCTCTTTTGACGATGTCCAGATCTTCGGGTGAGAAAAAGATGATGTTCAACAGACCCAGAAGCTGGGATGCCTTTTTCAGTTTCTGTCCATTGATGGCGATCCCTTTTGCCCTTGCTTTTTTTAAATGGATATCGATGCGGTAGTCGATCTCATTTTTGATGACGACCGTCCGGATATGTCCTTCTTCTTTTTCGAAGCGGATGATATCTTTATCCTTCGTTCCGCGGTGGGATTTGGTCGTGGAAACCATAAACAATGCTTCTAACAGATTGGTCTTTCCCTGTGCATTGTCTCCGTAAAAAATATTGGTACCGCTGGAAAAATCGATGGTTACATCTTCTATATTTCGATAATCCTTCAGTTCTAAAGAAGAAATGATCATCGGCGTTTAGTCTACCGTCACAAAGTTCACGGGTAAGATGAGGTAGCAGTATTTTTCTTTTTCTTCTTCGTTTCTGATGAAGCAGGGTGCCTTGGGGCTCACCAGGTAGAGGGTGATCATCTCTTCTTCTATCGCGCGAAGCGCGTCGATTAAAAATTTAGGATTGAATCCGATGTTCATATTCTCACCGGTCTTCTCGATATCGATGATCTCATCCATACTGCCGATGGTCGTATTGATCTTTAACTTCATGCTGCTTTCACTGATCATCATGATGATGGGCTTCTTGTCATCTTCTTTGACAAGAAGCGCCGCTCTTTCGATACAATCCATCAAATCTTTTCGTTTAACGGTCACCGATGTCGAGTACTGATTCGACAACATGGATTCAATGTTGTAATAATTCCCTTCCAGAAGTCTCGATACCACGATCGTCTTTTCAAATTCGAAGACCACATGTTTTTCCGTAATATAAATTTTTACTTCTTTTTCGGTATCTCCTCCGAGGATCTTACTAATCTCGTTGAGTGTCTTACCGGCAATAATGATTTTTTCTTCTTTTGTTTTTTCTTTTAATCCGATCTCCCTGATGGCGATGCGGTGTCCGTCCAATGCCACCATCTTCAGGGAGTCATCTTTTATCTCCATCAACTCGCCGGTCATCATACCGTTTCCTTCATTGGTGGAAATGGAGAAGATGGTTTTATTGATGATGTTCTTTAAGGTGTACTGGGAAAGAGTGACGTAGTCGTTCCTCTCCACATCCGGAAGGTAGGTAAAATCGTCTCCGGCTTTTCCTAAAATAGAAAACTTGGCTTTTTCGCAGACGATATTGATTTTTTCCCCTTCGGTGGAAATATAAATGTCGTTTTCAGGAAGCTTACGAACAATATTGGAAAAGATGGAAGCG
This sequence comes from Lachnospiraceae bacterium, assembly GCA_017627275.1. Classification (GTDB taxonomy): domain Bacteria; phylum Bacillota; class Clostridia; order Lachnospirales; family Lachnospiraceae; genus CAG-791. The sequence continues at coordinate 18,124 of JAGAHC010000015.1, read as the reverse complement.
TTCACGGCGATCCTTCCGTGTTCCTCAATCTGTCCTTCTACCGTCGTCTGGATTCCCAGCTCGAGGTCGTTTGCGATCATCACGATCGAAGACCCTGTCGCATCGATCATAATGCATTCCAAAATCGACATCGTGGTCTTATTCGGAACCGCTTTTGAAACAACGTTAATACCAGTCAAAAGATCGCCTTTTGAGACAGTGATTTTCATCTTTTTTTCCTTCCTGAAAAGAATAGATAATAGTAATCTTTAGTAGGGCTTGTGGATATGTTTACAGCCCATAAAATTATACTAAAAAACGGCATAAAATTCAACGTTTCGGGGCTTTCCGAAGGGGTTGATAATATGCCGATTTTTCAGTGAAAAAGGGTCTTAAAATTGGTGATTATTCTCTTGATTTTTTTCTTTTAATTTTTGATATTCAGCTTTTGTAAAATGTTATCCACGTTGTCCCTCAATTCCTCATTTTTCACAAGGTCATCTTTGATTTTGTCGACGCCGTGAATGATGGTCGAATGGTCCTTTTTCTGCAGGAGATGGGCCACGTTTTCGTAGGTGGAATCCGTGTATTCGCGGCAGATGTACATAATGACCTGCCGGGGAAGGACTAATTCCGCATTTTTCTTTTTGGAAGCCACGTTGGCAAACGAGACCTGATAATGCTCGCAGACCGTATTCGCAATCTTTTCCAGCGTGAGTTTGCCGTTATCATCCGGGGAAATGATGTCCTTCAGGATCTCTTCGGCATCCGCCATCGTGATGTCCGCCTTATCGATCTTAGACTTGGCGACGATCTTATTCAGCGCACCGGAAAGCTCACGGACGTTCGATTTAATGTTGGAAGCGATATATTCCAGGATCTCGTTAGGGATCGGAATGCCGAATTTCTCAGCATCTCTGCGCAAAATCGCCATTCTTGTCTCATAATCCGGCGCCTGGATGGAAGCGGTGAGGCCCCACTCAAAACGCGAGCGGAAGCGGTCATCCAGCGCGTCCATGGATTTGGGCGGCTTATCGGAGGAAATCACAATCTGTTTGCCGGCCGTATGAAGGACGTTGAAGGTATTAAAGAATTCCTCCTGTGTGGATTCCTTGCCGATAATAAACTGAATGTCGTCGATCAGAAGCACGTCGACATTGCGGTATTTATTGCGCAGTTTCGACATCGAAGCAGCATTACCGCTTCGAATGGACTCGATCACTTCGTTCGTAAACTGCTCGGACGTGACATACAGGACCTTTAAAGAAGGATTTTCCTGCAGAATGTAATGCCCGATGGAGTGCATCAGGTGGGTCTTGCCGAGGCCCGAACTGCCGTATAAAAACAGTGGATTATAAGCCTGTCCGGGAGATTCCGCCACCGCGACGGACGCGGAATGCGCAAACTTGTTATTGCTGCCGACGATGAAGTTGTCGAAACGGTACCGCGGATTAAGATTCGCGGAAACGAGGAGCTCACTGTTATCCGCAGAAACAGGCAGTTCCTGCCGCTCGGCATCCTTTTCCAGAATAAAGGAGACGTCGCATTCCTCATCGAAGAGTTCGCTGATCGTCACCTTGAAATAGTCTTTGAAATTCCCTGAAATATAGGATAATGCGTAAGACTGATCGGAAGGGATCAGAATGGTGACGGTATTCCCCTCGACCCGTCCGGGTTTGAGATTCTTGATCCAGGTGCTGTAGGAGATCCCGGTGAGACCATACTCTCTGCGAATATGTTCTTTGATCGATTCCCATTCCTCGATCAGCTGCGTGGTTTTCTGGTCAGACATAGCGTAAATACTTCCTTTTTTCGAGTTTCAGGGACTCATCATATCGTAAAAGCGGATTTCTTTCAAACCGGCGGGTCAGAGCAATTTGATTGCACCCCAATGATTGTAAACGCGGTTTATGTGAACACTGTGGATAACTTTAAAAACAGTGATTTTTGTTGAAAACAAGGGAAAAACTAAGATTTGCCTCCTGGAAAGACGACCCTTTATCCACATCTTATCCACAATTTGTGGATAAATAAGGGGAAAAAAGAAAAAAATTGTCAGACTTTTTAACCACAAGATGTGGATAAACTTTTTTTTATTTTTCAAAATGTGGAAAGTGAAAATGCCCGCAAACCGCGCAAATAAGGGAAAAATTGCAAATTTTTCTTGACGGCAAAAACGGGTTTATATATAATGAGAAAGCTGTTTGAAAGACAAAGAAAAACAATACGAATGAAAAATGCCTGGGAGGTGGATATAAATGGCAAAAATGACATACCAGCCCAAGAAAAGACAGCGGGCGAAAGTACACGGGTTCCGCGCCAGAATGGCAACCAAAGGCGGAAGAAAAGTTCTTGCAGCCAGAAGAGCAAAAGGCAGAAAAGAATTAACAGTGTAAATAAAGGCGAGCAGGAGACTGCTCGTTTTCTTTTATGGAGTCTTTAAAAAGACAGGAAGATTTCAAACGGTGTTATCACACCGGTCGCTCGAAGGCAAACCGCTACCTTGTCCTGTATGCCGTAAAACGTGAAGACGATCCCGAAGAATCCCTTTCAAACAGCAACCGCATCGGGATCTCGGTCAGTAAGAAGGTAGGCAACAGCGTAACAAGACACAGGGTAAAGCGGCTCATCAGAGAAAGCTGCAGATTACACGAAGCGGCGTTCAATAGTGGTTTGGACCTGGTAATCGTAGCGCGCATACTGGCAGCAGAGGCGGACTTTACAACGATAGAGAGCGCGGTTCTTTCTCTGGCAAAGCGGCTTGAGATCATGGAAAAATAGATGTTTGTAAAACAGTTCATGGTGAAAGCCATTCTACTCTATAAACGCTATATTTCTCCGATGAAGAGCACGAAGTGCCCTTATTTTCCCAGTTGTTCCGATTATGGATTGGAGGCAGTCAGCACGCACGGCGCCTTGAAAGGCGGCGCCCTCGCGCTCTGGCGTATTTTGCGCTGCAATCCTTTTTCCAAAGGGGGATATGATCCGGTTCCTGTCAAAATGAAAAAGCGTTTCCGGAAGACACCGGAGACGGCTTGCCGAAGGGAGGCATAAGAATTACATGCTTTTAACGAAAAGTACGAACTTTATCATCGGCCCGGTCGCGACCCTTCTCGGGTACATCATGGAGGCGATCTTCAATTTCCTAAGCGCCGTGACCGGCGGAAATGCCAAGACCGGCGTGGCCATCATCCTGATGACCATCGTCATCTATGTGCTGATGCTCCCGCTCACCTACCGTCAGCAGAAGTTCTCGAAGCTGCAGGCCAAGATGATGCCGGAGATCCAGAAGGTGCAGGCAAAGTACAGGGGCAAACGCGATCAGGAATCCATGGCACGGATGAATGAGGAAACCAAGGAAATCTACGCCAAGTACGGCGTCTCTCCGTCCGGCAGCTGCGTTCAGCTTTTGATTCAGATGCCGATCCTGTTTGCGCTCTATCGCGTCATCTACAACATTCCCGCCTATGTTTCGCAGGTGCGGGACGTGTTCACACCGTTGGTGGACGGCCTGATTAACAAGGTCGGAATCGCGGAGTCTGCGGGCATCATGGAACAGCTTTCCGTTTACAACCAGTTCACCAGACAGTTTAATAACGAAAACTTCCTGACCAACACCGGCAACTATGCCGCGAATACTTTTATTGATGTCCTGAACCGCGCGTCGACGGCGGACTGGGCGCTGGTCGAGAGCAACAACCTGATCGTGAACAACGGTCTCGCGGATGCCGCGCGCAATGCGCAGCAGGCGATCAGCTCGTATAACAGCTTTCTGGGATTAAACATCGGCGACGCTCCGCTCTTTGCGCTCAGAAACAGCGGCGGCTCGATCCTCGTCATCATCATGGCCCTTCTGATTCCGCTTCTGGCGGCGCTGACGCAGTACATCAACTTCAAGCTGATGCCGCAGGCGGCGACCCCGAACAGCGGCAACGACGCGGCGGATTCGATGGCGAATTCCATGAAGACGATGAACACCACGATGCCGATCCTTTCGGCGGTCATGTGCTTCACACTGCCTGCAGGTCTGGGTCTGTACTGGATCGCCGGTGCTGTAGTCAGAAGCGTGCAGCAGATCTTCATCAACCGCCACATCGACAAGCTCGACATCGATTCGATCCTCGAAGCGAACCAGGCAAAGGCCAAGGAAAAGAGCAAGAACAAGGTCCGCAAGGATGCCGGTACGCAGAACGTCACCGAGAAGAAATTCGTGGAGTATTCTTCCATGAAGACGAAGAACATGGGCAGAAAGGTTTCGCTCACGCAGGCGGAGGAAGAAGCGCTCGAAAAGAAGCTGGCCGAAAACAAGGGCCGCAAGTACAGGGCCGGATCCATGGCCGAAAAGGTCAATCTGGTCAACAAGTACAACAACCCGAATCAGGAATAACCGCGTTAAAACGAATTTTCGCATAGAAGAAAGAGGAAAAGAAAATGGCTGACACACAGCAGGAATACAGGGAATTCAGTGAAAAAACCGTAGAAGATGCAATCACGGCCGCCTGCCAGGCGCTCCTTGTCACGAGCGACCGCCTGGAATATGTGGTGGCGGATGAGGGAAGCCAGGGCTTCCTTGGGATCGGCGCAAGGAACGCCGTTATCCGCGCCCGCGTGAAAAGCGAGCATGATGATTTTGCAAAGGAAGCGGAAAGCGTAAAGGAAGTCCTGACCGGGGACGAGACCTTTGCCGCGCCGGAAAAGAAGGAAGAAACCGCCGCTGCAGAGACGGCCGTTAGCGAAGAAAAGAGACCGCGCCGCCGCAGAAACAGAAATAAAAAGCAGGCGGAAAGCGCTGCGGAAGAAGCCATAAAAGCAGCACCCGCCGAACCGAAAAAGAGCAGAAAACACGAGGAAAAACCCCTTACCGAAGAACAGGTAATGGAAGTCAAGGAGCGCGCCGACGCCTTCCTGACTCAGGTCTTCCAGGCGATGGGGATGGACGTCGACATCGACTTAAAGTATGACGACGCATCACACATCCTGACCACCTCCTTCAACGGAGACGACATGGGCGTGCTGATCGGCAAGCGCGGACAGACGCTGGATTCGCTGCAGTATCTGGTCTCCCTCGTGGTCAACAAGGGACTCGACAGCTACGTGCACGTCAAGGCCGACACCGAGAATTACAGAGAGCGCCGGAAGAAAACGCTGGAGAATCTGGCCAAGAACATCTCCTCCCGTGTGAAGAGAACGGGACATGCGGTATCGCTCGAACCGATGAATCCGTACGAGCGCCGCATCATTCACTCTGCGCTGCAGGGCGATAAATACTGCACGACGTACAGCGAAGGGGAAGAGCCCTTCCGCCGGGTCGTCGTGACATTGAAAAAGGGAAAGCATGACGAATGACTTGAAGAGCAGCCGGGAAACCATTGCGGCGATCTCGACAGGGCTTAGTACGGCCGGCATCGGGATCGTCCGCATCAGCGGACCGGACGCCGTAAACATTGCGGATAAACTGTACCGCAATAAACAAGGTGAACATGCACTCCCCGCCTTCCAAGCGGGGAGCATTCATTTTGGCTATGTGGTGGATGAGCACGGACAGACCGTCGATGAGGTGATGGTGTCGGTGTACAGGGCGCCGCACAGCTTCACGGCGGAAGATACCGTGGAGATCAATGCGCACGGCGGCGTCTTTTTATTACAGAAGATTCTCTCCCTTTCCCTGCAGGCGGGTGCGCGGCTTGCAGAGCCCGGAGAATTCACGAAGCGCGCCTTCTTAAACGGGCGGATCGATCTGACCCGTGCGGAAGCGGTCATGGACATGATCTCCGCCAGGAATGAAAGCGCGAGAAAGATCGCCGCGGCCCAGCTTTCCGGAGAGGTGTCCGAGAGGATCCGGGACATCCGCGGCAGGATCCTGACAGAGATTGCCTTTATCGAATCCGCGCTGGACGACCCGGAAAACTTTTCGCTGGAGGAATACCCGGAAGAACTGACGGAAAAGGTGACCGGCTTCCTTGCGGAGACGGACGCCCTTTTGAAGAATGCCGAAGAAGGAAAGATCCGGAAGGAAGGCGTTACCACGGCGATCCTCGGGAAACCCAATGCCGGAAAGTCTTCCCTTTTGAACCGCCTGATCGGGGAGGAGCGTTCGATCGTGACGCAGATTCCCGGCACGACGCGGGACACCATCGATGAAAGCCTGCGCGTCGGCGAAGGAATCCTCCATCTCATTGATACGGCGGGCATCCATGAAACCGAGGATACCGTCGAAAAGATCGGCATCGACCGGTCCAGACAGGCAGCGGAAAACGCGCAGCTTCTGCTCCTCGTGCTCGATGCGGCGACCGGCATCACGCAGGAGGACGAAGAGATCCTGCAATATATTCAGCCTTTGCTGGAGGACGGAAAAAAATGCCTCCTCCTCTTCAATAAATCGGACGTAAACAGGATTGAAGATCCGGGCGCCGTGCTTGCTTCGAAGGCGGAAGTGCTGAAAGATCTGCCCTGCCTCTCCTGCTCCATGGCAACCGGAGAGGGACTGTCGGAAATCCGGGAGTGGATCAGCAAGACCTTCCGCATGGGAGAAGCGCTGCAGGAAGAAGAGATCTACCTGACGAATCTCCGGCACATCGAGGAACTGCAGGAAGTGCGCTCTTCTCTCCTGCTCGTACAACAGGCGCTGGCGGACAACGTCAGCGAAGATTTGTATGTCGTCGATCTGATGAATGCCTACACGGCGCTCAGCCGGATCCTCGGGGAGCAGGTCGAGGATGACCTGATCGAAGAGATCTTCTCCAAATTCTGTCTCGGGAAATAAGTATGAACCAGGAAAACAAGGGAAAAACCGAATACTTTGCGGAAGCCGTCGACGTCTGTGTCGTCGGCGCGGGACATGCCGGGTGTGAAGCGGCGCTTGCCGTCGCGCGCCTCGGGCTTTCCTGTGTGATCTTTACGATGAACGTGGAAAGCATCGCGATGATGCCCTGCAATCCGCACATCGGCGGATCTTCCAAGGGACACCTGGTCCGCGAGATCGATGCCCTGGGCGGGGAAATGGGAAAAAACATTGACAAGACCTTCATTCAGTCCAAGATGCTGAACACCTCCAAGGGCCCGGCGGTCCATTCCCTGCGGACGCAGGCGGACAAGGCCGAGTATTCCAAGGAGATGCGCAAGGTCCTGGAGGCGCAGGAAAACCTGACCATCCGCCAGGCAGAGGTCACGGAAGTGTTGACCGAAACGGATGAAGCGGGAAAACCCGCGATCAGGGGAGTCAGAATCCATACCGGAATGGTTTATCCCTGCCGGGCGGTCATCCTTTGCACCGGGACCTATCTGAATGCGCGGTGCCTGGTCGGCGAATCCATCACGGAGACCGGCCCCGGCGGCATGCAGCGTTCCACGTTTTTGAAGGATTCGCTGGATAAGCTGGGCGTTGCGACCAGACGCTTCAAGACCGGGACGCCCGCCCGGATGGACGGCAGGACGCTCGATTATTCCAAGATGAAGATCCAGGAGGGAGACAAGGTCGTCATCCCCTTCTCCTACTCGACCGATCCCGCGACGGTGCAGATCGAGCAGGTTCCCTGTTTTCTTACTTATACAAATGAAGAAACGCACGCGGTCATTCGTGCCAATCTGGACCGCTCGCCGATCTATGCCGGGATCATCGAAGGGACCGGCCCCAGATACTGCCCTTCCATCGAAGACAAGGTGGTCAAGTTTGCCGAAAAGACCAGACACCAGGTCTTCATCGAGCCGGAAGGCAGGAATACCAACGAAGTCTATATCGACGGCATGAGTTCTTCCATGCCGGATGATGTCCAGCAGCGCATGTACAGGACCGTGCCGGGACTGGAAAACTGCAAAATCGTCAAAAACGCCTACGCCATCGAATACGACTGCATCAGCGCCAACGATCTCAAGCTGACGCTGGAGATGCGCGCGATCAACGGACTCTTCTGCGCCGGCCAGTTCAACGGGTCGAGCGGCTACGAAGAGGCGGCGGCGCAGGGATTGATCGCCGGGATCAACGCGGCCATGCAGATCAAAGGCGAAGAACCGCTCGTCATCGAGCGGTCTGAGGGATATATCGGCGTTCTCATCGACGATCTCGTGACCAAGGACAACAGAGAACCCTACCGCATGATGACTTCCCGTGCGGAGTACCGGCTCCTGCTGCGTCAGGACAACGCCGATCTGCGGCTCCGCAAATACGGATACCGCGTCGGTCTGATCACAAAGGAAGAATATGACTACGTATGCTACAAGGAAGCGGAGATCGAAAAAGAGATCAAGCGCCTGAAAGGCATCAAGGTCGGCGCATCCCCGAAAGTCCAGGAAGCTTTAAAGGCACTGGGCTCCTCTCCTCTCGGAACGGCGGCAACACTGGCCGAACTCCTCTGCCGTCCCGAACTCTCCTATGATAAGATGGAACTGATCGACACGGAGCGCCCGGCGCTGGACAAAGCGATCCGGGAGCAGGTCGAAATCCAGATAAAATACGAAGGCTATATCGAACGACAGAAAAAACAGGTCGCGGAATTCGAAAAGCTGGAACACAAGAAGATTCCGGAAGGCATCGACTATGACGATGTCACGAGCCTCCGCCTGGAAGCCAGACAAAAACTGAAGGACGCCATGCCGACCAGCATCGGTCAGGCTTCCCGTTTGTCGGGCGTCACGCCTGCCGATATCGCAGTGCTCCTCGTTTATCTGGAAAAAACGACTGTCGAGAAGCGCTGATTAAGCCACAAGATATAGCGGCGAATGCATGTTTGCCGAACATATTTGCGTTATCCACATTTTGTGGATAACTTTGTGGACAACACCAACCCGCCCGGCGAGTTGTGGCGGGGATGGATTGGGGCACAAGAGGGTACCAACGTTCCACGTGAAACATTTGCTTTCAGTACGAGCGGCCGAGAGAACGTTGAGCGCAAATGTTTCACGTGGAACATTTTTCTAAACAAAACTATGATCACAGAAAAATTTCAACAACAACTGGCGGAGCTGGGGATTACCCTGAGCGAAAAACAGGAGCAACAACTCCTCTCCTATTATGAACTGTTGATTGAGACCAATAAGCAGTTTAATCTCACGGCCATTACCGAATTCGAAGAGGTTTTGGAAAAACATTTTCTGGATTCATTCGCGATCGCACCGCTTTTGCCAAAAGACGTAATAAAAGCGTTGGAAAACGGAGGAAGCATCGCGGATCTCGGAACCGGGGCGGGACTTCCCGGAATTCCTTTGTCCGTTTTGTTTCCGGAAGCAAAAGTCCTACTGATCGATTCCCTGGAGAAGCGAATCCGCTTTTTAGAGACGGTAATCGAGGCGCTCGCGCTAAAAAACTGCACGGCGGTTCATGCGCGCGCGGAAGACATCGGAAAAGACCCTTCTCACAGAGAAAAATATGATCTGGTCGTTTCCCGGGCGGTCGCGGCGCTGTCTCCGCTTGCGGAGTACTGTCTCCCGCTCACGAGGGTCCAGGGACTGTTTGTTCCGTACAAAGGGAAAAAGGTGACAGAAGAGATCGAGACCGGAGAAAAAGCGATCCGGATCCTCGGCGGAGAAACAGAAAGCCAAAAAGACATCCTTCTGCCGCAGACGGAGTACGAAAGAACGTTTCTGTTTGTCCGGAAGAAGAAAAAAACACCGGACAGATACCCGAGAAAGGCGGGACTGCCCACCAAAGATATTTTGGGGAAGTGATTCCACACTTTATCAAACTGTGTTATATTTATAATGCTGTTTGATTTCAGCTGCATTTATATATAGAAGAAACTCAGAACAACGGAGAACGAAATGGGTAAAATTCTGGCTGTATGTAATCAAAAGGGAGGCGTCGGAAAAACCACGACGGCCATCAACCTGGCAGCGGCACTGGCGGAACGGAACAAGAAGGTGCTGTTAGTCGACATCGATCCGCAGGGAAACGCGACCAGCGGATTCGGCCTGGAAAAAAACAGCATTGAGAACACGACCTATGAGCTGTTGATGGACGACTGCGCCATCAACGAAGCCATTCAGAAAGAAGTCCTTCCCGGACTGGACGTGATCCCGTCGAACGTGAATCTCGCGGGCGCGGAGATCGAATTGCTGGACTTTGAAGGCAAGGAATACATCCTGAAGCGGGCGCTGGACTTCGTAAAGGCGGAATATGACTTTATCCTTTTGGACTGCCCGCCGTCTTTGAGCCTGCTGACCGTGAATTCCATGGCGGCGGCAGATAAGATCCTTGTTCCGATCCAGTGCGAGTACTACGCATTGGAAGGACTCAGCCAGCTGATCTACACGATCAACCTCGTGAAGGGAAGCCTGAATCCGGAACTCGACATCGACGGCATCGTGTTTACGATGTACGACGCGCGCACCAATCTGGCGGCGGATGTCGTACGGAACGTACGCGAGCATGTGGAACAGCACATTTACGACACCGTGATCCCGCGGAACATCCGGCTTGCGGAAGCGCCGAGTGCGGGTATGCCGATCACGACCTATGATACCTCATCCGCCGGTGCGCAGGCATACCGGGCGCTGGCGAAGGAAATGATAGAACGGAGCACTTTAACGAGTTAATGCGGTGATGCACTAAAGTGGCAAAAAAGTATATCGAGATCAAGTTGAGGAAAAAGGAGATGTCAGAGAAAAAGAGAACGGGCCTCCACAAGGGAATTGAAACCTTGTTCCCGGGGTCTTCCAAAAACGTGAGCGCAAATGCGGAATCACAGGGGCAGAAAGAAGCGGACAACAAGGTCGCCGCGGAAGCGGTAAAGGTCAAGATCACGGAGATTGAGCCGAACCGCAGCCAGCCGCGTAAGATGTTTGACGAAGAAGCGCTGCAGGAGCTTTCGGATTCCATCAAACAGTACGGCCTTCTTCAGCCGATCCTGGTGCAGGACAAGAAAGACCACTACGAGATCATTGCCGGTGAGCGCAGATGGAGAGCGTCGCGCCTTGCCGGGTTAAAGGAAGTGCCGGTCATCATCCGCAATTACACGGACCAGGAGATCGTGGAACTTTCCCTGATCGAAAACATTCAGCGCGAAGACCTGAATCCGATCGAAGAGGCAGAGGCCTATCAGAGACTGCTCGACGAATTCCACCTGAAACAGGAAGACGTCGCAAAACGCGTTGCCAAGAACCGGACCACCATCACCAATGCGCTGCGGCTCCTTCGCCTTTCTCCGGAAGTGCGAGGGATGGTCATCGACGGGAGACTTTCCGCGGGACACGCAAGGACGCTCGTTCCGGTCGAAGATCCCACGGAGCAGACGAGGCTTGCGGTGCAGATCGTCAGTGAAAACTTAAGCGTCCGCGAAACGGAAAAACTGGTTAAGAACCTGAACAAGCCGCAGAAGACAAGGACCGCGCCGGTGACGGACGAAGGACTCAAGCTCATTTACCGCAACATCGAAGAGCAGATGCGACAGTCCATGGGCACGAAGGTCTCCATCAAGCCGGGCGCCGGCAAAGGCGGAAAGATCGAGATTTCCTATTATAATCAGGACGACCTCGAGAGGATCTCCGATCTGATTTCCAAACTGCAATAAACCCCGACATAAAACAAAGATCGATTTCAACAACACATAAAGGAGAAACACAGTGATCGACATAAAATTTTTACGCGAGAATCCGGACGTCGTCCGCGAGAATATCAAAAAGAAATTTCAGGATGAGAAGCTGCCGCTCGTCGACGAAGCGATCGCCTTAGACAAGGCGAGCCGAGAAGCGCAGGCGGAAGCGGACGAGATCCGCGCTGGTAAAAACAAGATCTCCAAAGAGATCGGCGGCCTGATGGCACAGGGAAAGAAGGAAGAAGCAGAGGCGCTGAAAGAGCAGGTCGCAAAAGACGCGGCACGCCTCGAGGAGCTGGACCAGATCCAGAAAGAAGCTTCCGAAAAACTGCGCGCCGACATGATGATCATTCCGCAGATCATCGACCCGAAGGTGCCGATCGGCAAAGACGACAGCGAGAACGTGGAGATTCAGAAATACGGCGATCCGGTGACACCGCCGTTTGAGATCCCGTACCACACCCAGATCATGGAGAGCTTTGACGGCATCGACCTGGATGCCGCGGGACGCGTGGCGGGCAACGGCTTTTATTATCTGAAGGGCGACATCGCGAGACTCCACTCGGCGGTCCTGACCTATGCCAGAGATTTCATGATCGACAGAGGCTTTACCTATTATGTTCCGCCGTTCATGATCCGCGGCGGCGTCGTGACCGGCGTCATGAGCTTTGCCGAAATGGATGCCATGATGTACAAGATCGAAGGTGAGGACCTTTACCTCATCGGCACGTCCGAGCATTCCATGATCGGCAAGTTCATTGATCAGATCTTACAGGAAGAAGAACTGCCGCAGACGCTGACGAGCTATTCGCCCTGCTTCCGCAAGGAAAAAGGCGCGCACGGCATTGAGGAGCGCGGCATTTACCGTATCCATCAGTTTGAAAAGCAGGAGATGATCGTCGTCTGCAAGCCGGAAGATTCGCCGAAGTATTACGACATCCTCTGGCAGAACACCGTCGATCTTTTCCGCAGCATGGACATTCCGGTCCGGACGCTTGCCTGCTGTTCGGGAGACCTGGCGGACCTGAAGGTGATCTCCTGCGACGTCGAAGCGTGGTCGCCCAGACAGCAGAAATACTTTGAAGTCGGCAGCTGCTCCAACCTGGGAGACGCGCAGGCCAGACGCCTGAAGATCCGCGTGAACGGCAAGGGCGGAGAGAAGTATCTCGCGCACACGCTGAACAATACGGTCGTGGCTTCCCCGCGCATGCTGATCGCACTGCTCGAAAACAACCTGCAGGAAGACGGCAGTGTTCTGATTCCGAAGGTCCTGCAGCCGTATATGGGCGGCAAGGAAAAACTTGTCCCGACAAAGCCCATCGCGAAGACCGAAAAGGCGGAGTAACGGCGGATGCATAAGTATTTGCGCGCCATCGGCTTTTCCAAAACGCCGACGCAGGAGGAGATGCAGCGTTACATCGGCAAGGTCATCGAGGCGCCGACCTACCGCGCCTATACCAGCCGCTCCTCCACGGACGATACCCTGGTGGCGGAATTCCGGCAGGACATGAACCGCATCGTGGTTGCCGGCAGAAGCACCATCGGACTTGCTGTCTACGGGACCTTTGACGAGGTGGACCGCTTTTCTCTGGACCACGTCATGCCGTACCTGCTCAGCCAGCGCAAGAGCAGCGATGAAGAGATCAGCGTGGAAAGACGGCTGGACAACGAGTCCTGCGCCGGCGCCTGCGACGACCTGAAGGTCGGCGTGACCATCATTTTCCGGCTCCTGAACCTGACGGATTTTATCAAACACGACTTCGGAAAATACGGTGTCGTGAAGGGCGCGGGCCTTTCGCTGACCGCGCTTTCGACGGAAGGCACGATCGTCCTGCCCATCGAAAAGACCGAGACGGAAAAGCGCGCGCAAAGAAAAGACGCCGCGCGCCGCATGGAATGGATGACCAAGGCACGCGACGGCGACGAGACCGCCATGCGAAATCTTGCACTGGAAGACATGGACCATTATGCGGTATTATGGAATCGTGTCCAGGAAGACGACGTGTACAGCCTGGTGGAAAACTACTTTATGCCCGTCGGCATGGAGTGCGACCTCTACTCCGTGATGGGCGAGATTCGCAAAACGATGAAGACGGAAAACCGCTTCACCGGCGAGAAGGTCTACATCCTGACACTCGACGTAAACGGACTACAGATAGAAGTCGCCATCAACAAGGACGACCTCTACGGCGAGCCGAAGTTCGGCCGCCGCTTTAAAGGAATCATCTGGATGCAGGGCCGCATCATGTATCCGGAGTAAAAACAACAGCATCTCGTTCCCTTAGTTAAATGGATATAACAGGAGCCTCCTAAGCCCCAGTTGTGGGTTCGATTCCCGCAGGGAACATCTTCAGAGTGTGTCAAAAGGGACGGTTCTCTTTGACACACTTTTTTTGTGTCAAAAGGGACGGTTCTCTTTGACACATTTTTTTTGCACTGTCACTTGTGGGGGTGTTTCTGCCCCGGGCCCCGATTAATGCTAAAATTGATTTTGTTCGCAATCTCGACTATAATGTATATAGTCATATCTACCCATTAATTTGAAAAAACGGGATAGGAAAATGGAATATTTATCTGTAAAGGAAGTCTCAAAAAAATGGGATCTCTCTACGCGGAGAATCCAGATTCTTTGTACAACCGGACGCATTGAAGGCGCTGAACGTATCGGTAATATGTGGGTGATTCCGAAAAATGCAACGAAGCCGGCAGATGCAAGGATAAAAAGCGGAAAATATGTAAAGGATAAAAATGATAGAGTATGTGGAGGATCCGCGATGGATCGAAATTCATTTTCGTTTGTAGTCTATATAATTCATGCATGTGCCAATAAATGGAACAAAAGACCATCCGAGGTATATCGCGGGCTGCAAAGCTCCGGCTGTATCGATAACTACCTTGTTCCGCATTATGAAATCTTGCACACACAAGGAACGGACTTTGTCGTAAGCGATATTGAAGAATACATGCAATCGAGAGGAGTGGCGGTATGATCGTATATCATGGCTCAATTGAGGCGGTTGAAAAACCTGACGTCCTGCGCTCTCATAGGCCCCTGGATTTCGGAAAGGGCTTTTACGTCACGTCAGTCAGGGAGCAGGCAGAGCGGTGGGCAAAGCGAAAAGCCGCTTTGTTGGGAAAAGAAAAAGCCTTTATCAATCTATACGAAATGAAAGAAGATGTAGTAGGCTTGATTGTTAAGACTTTTGATGAAGACTTGGAGGAATGGATCGATTTTGTATGCTCTTGCAGAGATGGCGGAGAAGAGTATCTGGCCTATGATATGGTTTCCGGCAAAGTTGCGAATGATAAAGTCTTTCGTGTCGTTGACATGTACCATACCGGCGTGTGGGATAAAGAGCGGGCATTAAAAGAAATAAAGGTATATCCTTCGTATGACCAGGTTGCCTTCATCACGCAAAGGGCGATCGACCAGATGCTAGTGTTTCAGTCGTTTGAGGAGGCTTAAGCATGAGCGAAGATGTATTAGAGAAGATCTATCAGGAAAACCTGGAGGAGCGGATCATAGCATATCTTGCAGAAACGAAAGGAATTTCGCTGGAAGAAGCCATGCGTATTTATTACGACAGCAAACTGGCCGAGATGATCCATGATGGTGAATATGGGATTCAGTATTTGGACTATAAGGAATTGGTGCAAACGCTTTGTGAGATGGACCTGAAGTAACAAGTTTTGGGTGACAATGTGGGTGACAAAGAAATGTGACACGGGAAAAGCCCCTCCTTTCGCGGCCTCCCGCGTGAAGGATATTCTCCTGAGTGTGTCAAAAGGGACGGTTCTCTTTGACACACTTTTTGATAAACTAAAAGACAGGACAACTCTGTCTGATTCCAAAAATACGGCATTTCGTCGCTTTGTGTCGTGTTTTTCAAGGCGGATCCGGCGTATTCTGCGAATGGAAAGGAGGGGGAACATTGGATCAAAAGAAGATCGGAAGCTTCCTAAGGGAGCTTCGCAGGGAGCAGGCAATCACCCAGGAACAATTCGCAGAAAAACTCGGCGTGTCAGCGAGGACAGTATCCCGATGGGAGACCGGGAGCAATATGCCCGATATCAGTCTTCTCACGGAGATCGCTGATTTTTATGCGGTCAGTATCCCGGAGATTATTGCAGGAGAAAGGAAAAGCGACAAAATGAAGGAAGAAGTAAAAGAAGTGGCGGAAGCCATGTCGGATTATGCCGGTGCAGAAAAAGCAAAACTGGTAAAGAGCGTGCGAAACCTTAGTCTTATAGGCCTCGCGGCACTGATCATCTATATGGTGCTGGGGGAGACAGGCGCATATGAGCAGAACAATGTATTCCGTTTTGCTTATGGATATGCAGAAGCATTGATCTATGTCTCGGTTGTTATGTTTCCTCTGTATACGACGGGGTTGCTCGGCAAGCTGCGCGTTAAGGGAACAAACGCAAGCCGGATTCCTGGCCCCGTGTTAAAGGTCATTGCCTTTCTCCTTGCATTTGCCATTGCCGCGCTGATAAGAATTCTGCTGTCCAGAGTTTTTGGATAGCGGCGATTACGTAATAAACAAAAGAAACGCCGGAAGCAGACCTGCACGGCATATGTGCAGTGCCTGCTTCCGCTTTTACGTAATTATTACTCATTCAGCTGCGAGATTTTTTCATTGATCTTTTTTGCCTCGTTTTTGTAATGATGGAAAAATGGAAACCAGATCAAAAGGACGACGGCGATCTGGATACAGGCAATGATAAGTCCTTGTGCCAAGGTGGCGGAGCCTCCAATCCAGCCGACAGCGTAGGCGACGATAGTATAGACTATAAAGCCGATTCCGAGATGAATGAGTATGCGAAGCGGCATGGGAAGACTCTCTTTTTTGTAGACAACGGACGGAACACCGAATCCAAGGCCGACAAAGACACATCCCAGGACCATCTTCGTGAAGCGATAATGATCAAGGCTAAAGTTTCCACCGTAGCTTACATCAAATACGATCCCTACGAAGCAGAAGATCGTCATGGCAACGCCGATACTGATCAGCGTGCTTGTGAGAAGATCTTTCATTGTGTTTTTCATGGCTAGCACCTCCTTATAAGCCGAGATATTTTTTGAATTCCGGCAGATACGTTCTTGATACATAGTCTGACAAGCCGTTCGTAAGCTTCAGGAGCAGGGTTCCGGAAAATCCTGCTTCGACACTTTTTACGCGGGAGAGACGGATGATGCATTGTTTGGAGATCTGCATGAAGTCTGCGCCAAGCTGTCCAAGGACTTCATACAGACGTTTTCTGGAATAGAACTTCCCATCATGTGTATAGATTACGGTCTCACCGTTTTCGACCCGAACCATATAGACGTCATCCGACCGGATCACTTCGAAGCGGTCCTCATGCTGCGCGACGATGGGTGATTCATTTGTGCCGAGCAGATCGATCGCCTTTTGGATCTCATCCGTCACGGCATCGGTATAAATGACCGCATGAGGCGGGACATATTCTTTTGACAGTTCAACGTTGACTTTCATAGGCCGCATCTCCCTTCACTTGCTAAGGCGATATTACATGAAAAACAGAAATCTTGTCTCGCGAATCGAGGTAAGTGGCAAATATTTGCAGGTGAAAATGCAGAAAATGAAGAAAGAAATGGACGAAGAATTAACGTGTCGGAAATTCCGACAGGTTGGGAAAGAGAGAAACTGTAATATGAATATAGGGGAGCTATAGAGCAAGGGGTTTTAGGCATAAGAAAAAGCTCTGGGCCCTCCGTTATTACCACAGTGGGTCGAGCTTCTCTTATGCCGGTATTATAGCACAATCTAAAAATTTACTGCCAGGCTATTTTGAGCTCACGATTGTTTTCTGCGCAATCAGTCAAATAAAGATTGATAAGTGTTTGATAGGGAATGCCGGACTGCGCGGATTTAGCCTTAAAGTAATCAATGGTATCTTCATTGATGTTGATGGTAATAGGCTTTTTCATTCTGTTGGAATACGGATTCTTCCTGGGATTTAATTCTTTAATATCATAGTGTTCTCTCATGGCAATCACCTCAAAAACTGTTCATTGTAGACTTCTTTTTCCTCTTTGTCCGCAAGCCTTGCGGAGATGATTCTTATACGATTCTCAGAATTTCTGTAGCAGTGACTTACAATACACAGGTTTTCATTTCGACTTACACCAAGGATAAGAAATCGGTTTTCGTCAACAGAATGATCGGGATCGTCGAAGAGAATTGCCTCGTTATCATAGAAAAAAGTGGCTGCTTCTTCAAAAGAAAGGCCATGTTTTTGATATTGATGGCATTTTTCTGCTCGTCCCATTCAAAAGCTATATCATTCATATTTATATTATACATATAATTTAAACATATTCAATGTTAAATGAACGGGTGAACTTAAGGCGCTCGTTCAATAAGATCACCCGGATTTGTCACCCAAAGAAAAACCCAACACGAATCGATGGGTGACAACGTGGGTGACAAAGAAATATGACACGGGAAAAGCCCCTCCTCCTCGTATTATAGTGTATAGCCAATCTTTACCTGTTCTTGGTAAAAGGCTATGCTGTTATGGATGCTGTGGATCAGTAAGCTCCTCCTACCGCTTGACGGTTTGTGAAAGGGTCTGACCACAGCCTCCTGCTACTT
>JAGAHC010000014.1 GCA_017627275.1 Lachnospiraceae bacterium | reverse complement strand
TGCCCCGCCTTTACTTTTCTCAGAAAGGGAATCAGCCTCTTTCCCGAGATCGCGCTGACTGCAAACGCAATGATCAGCGGCAAAATAACAGGTAATAATGTTGTAGTAATGTCCTTGCTCATATCAGATTCTTCTTTGCTTGATAACTGTTGTTCGTTTTCTACTGTTCCGGGATCTGCTCAACGACCGGCGCGTCTATCCCCGGCGCATGTTCCTGCGCGCCCGAACTGGAACCATAGACGTACCCTGTGTCCGGATCGATCATATCGCCGTTGTCCGGATTGATGTAATAGCCCGTCGCCGGGTCCATTGGAAAGGTCTTCCAGATCGGGATGCTCTCCCCGCTCTCTGTCGTGATCCACTGGGAATCCGGCGCCGTGACGCCTTCCGGAAGCGGTTCCACCGGTTCCTCCGGGGTCTCTTCTTCCGTCTCTTCTGACGTGGTTTCCCCGGTACTCTCCGCTTCTTCTTCCTGCTGTTTATGATAGGTGGAAGTAAGGTCGAGGGCCGCCAGTTCTTCTTCCTCTTCCGCTGTCAGCGGTTCCGTCATGTAGATATTCAGATAAGGAAGGACTTCGGTAAAGATGCTGCGGACGATCCTCGTGGCAAACTTTGCGTCGTCCTGTTTCCAAAAGTTGGGCCTGTCCACAACGACATAGACCATGACCTGCGGATCATCCACCGGTGCAAAGCCCATGAAGGAAACGACGTACTGCCCGTTGTCTCTCGGAATGGTCTCCGCGGTACCGGTCTTGCCGCCGATGATGTAGCCGGCGGGTCTTGCCGTCTTACCGGTTCCGTTCTCTCCGATGACGACCTGTTTGCAGTACTCGCGGATCTTGGCGCTGGTCTCAGGCGATACCGTCTTCTTTAAAATGCGCGGTTCGATGTTGCGGATAGTCGCGCCGGAAGCGCCGGTGATCTTGCTGACCAGATGCGGCTCGTAGTAGTTGCCGCCGTTGACCAAAGACGCAAAGGCCGCCGCCATCTGGATCATGGTGACGTTATAGTTCTGTCCGAAGGAGTTGGTCGCAAGGTCGGCCAGTCCCATGTTCTGGGCTTTGTAGATAAAGCCGTCGGTTCTGGCTTCGCCCGCGAGGTCGATGTTGGTCCGAAGACCCAGGTTAAAGATATTCTGGAACTTGGTAAAGGTTTCTTTCCCCTGCGCAAATGCCATCTGCATCAGCGCCACGTTGCAGGAGCACTCGACCGCCTGCGAGACCGTCAGGTATCCGTCTCCGTAGGTATTGTGGCATTTGATGGTCCAGTCGCCGATCTCCAGGAATCCGTTGCACTGATACCCCTCGTGTCCCGTCATGGCGCCGGATTCCAGTCCCGATGCCACCGTAAGAAGTTTTGCGACCGATCCCGGTTCGTAATAATCGCCGATGCAATAGTTCTTCCAAAGCTGGTTTAAGTAACGCACCTCGTCTTCGTCCGAAAGAGCGGCAACGTCTTCTTCCGTCAGGAATTCATAGATCGGCGCGTCTTTTTCGTTGAGCTTGGGCATGCCGACAAGAACATCCGTGTTATAGGGATTGTTTAAGTCGAAGTTCGGATACGAGGCCATGGCATAGATCTCGCCGGTCTTGACGTTCATGACGATGGCGCCGACGTTGCTTGCCCCGTTTCCGTTATGCTGGTTGTCCTTATATTCTTCGTTGAAGGCGTAGAGATGCTTTTCCACAACGCTCTGAATGTTGGCATCTAAGGTGGACACCAGATTGCTGCCGTTGGTGGCATCGATGGTGGTCCTCTCCAGATTGGACATCTCGTCCAGATAGCCGTACTGTCTTCCGGGCTTTCCGTTCAGGATCTCGTTGTAATACTCTTCCAGTCCGAACGTCCCTTCGTTCACACCATTGGTAAAACCGATGACGTCGGAAGCCAGCGACCCGTTGGGATAGGTGCGGATGTATTTTTCATCGAACCAGATTCCCTTGACGTTTTCGTAGATCCGGTCCTCTCTCTTGACCTTGCGTTCCTCTTCGTCCTCTCTTCCCTTCCGGAGTTTCTCGTCATAGGCTGTTTTTTCCTTATAAGGAAGGTTTTTATAGGCGATGTAATACTGGGAGGAAGGATTCTGTATGATGTATTCCCGAACCTTGGCGGTATCGATGCCCATTTCTTCCAGCATCCGCATGGTCGGTTCCATATAGTAGGGTTTTTCGAGGATCAGTTTGGCGTCGATGATGACGTCGTAGACCAGTTCGGAATCCGCGAGGATCGTCCCTTTTGCATCGTAGATCGTGCCCCGCTTGAAATCAATGACCTTGCTGTCGTAAGCCTGCTGGGAAAGGACCTGCTTCTTATATTCCTCGCCGTTGTTCTTGTTGATGCCGTAAATGCGTACACCAAGTCCGATGAAGCACAGTGCCACCAAAAAAAACAGCACAAGAAGCTTCTTCTGCATCCAATTCGAAAACTTTTTAACTGTCCGAATCCTTCTGGCCACGAAATACCTTTTCTTTCAAAAAAATAGCCTGACCCGCTGGTCAGGCCATACACAATATATTGTAGTCCTTTTACTTTATCTGCGCAACCTGTCACACATAATCTGTCTCCGCGTTGGTGTAAGGAATGATCTGGTCCTTTTCCGGAAGCTTCATGCCCAGTTCCGTGATGGCAACATCCTTGATCTCCTCCAGATTGTAACTGGAATTAATCTGATTAAACTTCTCGTCGTTGGCGGCGCGAAGCGTGGAAAGCTGACTCTCCAGACTGGAAATGTTCCGGACCGAGCTGGTGATCTTCGACTGTAAGCTGATATAGCTGATCAGGATCGTCGCCATGACCGTCATGGCAATGATCATAAAAAGAACATAGCCGGGATTCATGTGCGCCTGTCTGGCACGATTTTTACGCACCCTGACCTTGGTGTGCGCATCCTTTCCGGTGTAGAACGCCTCATCGTACTCGTACTTGGGGGCCGCGGAACCGTAAACATAATCAAAACCGTCATAAGTGCGGTTTCTTCTGTTTCGTACCGTTACCCTGCCCGTCGTACGGGACGTTCCTGTTGTTCTTCTTGCCTTTGCCATCTTTCTTTGGTGATCCTTCAGATTTCTTTTGCTTATTCAAAAACGCGCAGCTTTGCGCTTTGTGCTCTTTTGTTGTTTTCGATCTCCTCTGCGGAAGGAAGAATCGGTTTCTTTGTGATCTGTCTGCCTTCGGGCTTCTTCCCGCAGACACATATAGGAAATTCCGGCGGACAGGTACACGGATTCTCTTTTTGTTTGAAGACCGCCTTCGCAATACGATCCTCGAGAGAATGAAACGTGATAACGCAGATCCTGCCGCCGGGTTTCAGGAGGCTGATCATGTCGGAGAGAGAGTCTTCGAGAACTTCCAGTTCTCTGTTGCAGGCGATGCGGATCGCCTGGAAGGTCCGCTTGCAGGGGTTCCCGCCCTCGCGCCGCATCTTTATGGGGATGGATGCGTAAACGATATCTGCAAGCTCCCCTGTGGTTTCAAGCGGTTTCTCCGCTCTCCGTTTGACAATGTTCGCTGCGATCTGCCGGGCGCATTTTTCTTCCCCGTAGTCGCTGAGGATACGGACAAGCTCCGCTTCCTCGTATTCATTGACGATGGTCTTTGCCGTGAGGGATTCCTGTCTGTCCATCCGCATATCGAGCGGTGCGTCGACGTGATAGGAAAATCCTCTTTCCGGATTGTCCAGCTGATAGGAGGAAACTCCCAAATCCAGCAGGATCCCGTCTACCGCCGGTATGTCCAGCGCCTTTAAGATCTCCGGCAAATGTTCGTAGTTGTCATGGATCAGAGTAACTCTGTCCTCGTACACCCTCAGGTGTTTTCCCGCGGCTTCGATCGCTTCTTCGTCCCGGTCGATCCCGATGACTCTGCCGCCTTCTGTCAGGCGCGAGGCGATCTGAAAGGTGTGTCCGCCGCCGCCGAGGGTCCCGTCCACATACACGCCGTCCGGTTTCAGTTTCAGGTTATCTATTACTTCATTCAGTAATACCGATGCGTGTTTGTAGATCATGGTCCTCGTTTCTGTTTATGTCATGGAGATCAGATCATAATCCCCTTTTCTGCCATTGCTTCTGCGATGTCGCTCATTGCGTCGGAGGAAAGCGCTTCCTCCCAGACATCCTTGCTCCAGATCTCTACGCGGGAGCCTGCACCGACGAGCACCACATCCTTCTCGATCTTCGCTGCGGCCCGCAGTGCCTGGGGGATGAGGATCCTCCCCATCTTGTCCGGCTCCACTTCCGCCTCGCCGGAGAAGAAGAAGCGGGTGAACGTTCGCTGGTCCTTCACACTGTAGGCAAGGGACGAAAGCTGTTCGGAAAACTTCTCCCAGGAATTCATATCGTAAATACACAGGCAGTTGTCGAGACTTCTCGTCACGACAAACCTCTCTCCCAAGCTGTTTCTGAACTTTGCGGGAATCGTCATTCTTCCTTTGGAATCCAGGGAATGACTGAATTCGCCCATGTACATACAGAATTTCCTGCCTTTCGTTGTGATCATTATATCCCACTTTTTGACACAAATCTACCCCCTTCTCCCACTTTTTTTATTTTTTTGCCCCTTTTTTGATTTTCTGCGGGAAAATGCGGGCAGCAAAAAAGGAACCACCATCCCTGAGGAAACTGGTCCCGTTTTTGGGGACCAGTTTCCTCAGGGATGGTGGTTCCTT
>JAGAHC010000013.1 GCA_017627275.1 Lachnospiraceae bacterium | reverse complement strand
CGCCCCGATGACCAGTCCGAGAAAAGCGCCCAACAGGATCGCGTTCCGGCTCCTGTCGTTTAAGCGCACCGGGCCTTCCGTGGAAGACGACAGCAGCGTGATCGCTTCAAACTCTTTGGCCGAACCGCCAAACGCTACGAGCGCTTCGCTCACGGCCTCTCCCGTCTTCTGCACGATCTCCTCCTGCGGCCCTCTCACCGTCAGCGTCATCAGCCGCACGTCGGAGAGGATCTCTGCCTTCACATGCGCCTTGATGTACTGCGCGAAAGTGTCTTCCGGTACATCCGCCGCGCTCAGTCCGCTCTTTGTCAGCGACGCCTCGATCTTTTCAAAGATGTCCGGATGCGCCGTCAGAAGATCCGTCCACGTGGCGCCGTTATAGTAATCCGCTTCGTTTCCCTGTCCGTCTTTTGCAAAGTCGATGTAGAGCTTGGAGACCGACAGGTATTCCTGCGTGTGTGTCATCCGGCTGACTCCCGTATACAGGAGGAATGCAGCAAGCGCTCCCACGAGCACAAAGAGCGGCAGGAGCAGACACTTCTTCCACATCCGCAGGAACAGACTTTTCCGGTTCAGTTCCTCCGTCAGATATTCCTTATTAAAAACCGTTTTACTCATGTTCCTCATTCTGCAATTCCAGTTCCGAAAGTGTCTGCGGCACCGTTCCTTCCTCGAACCCTTCCGTCGACTCGGGTGTCAGGAGGATCCGCAGTGTCAGCAGCATCAGTTTGATATCCAGCCAGAAAGAATAATTCTGGATGTAGGTCAGATCCAGTTTCAGCTTGTCATACGGCGTCGTATTGTACTTGCCGTAGATCTGCGCGTAACCCGCCAGTCCCGCCTTCACCTTCATCCGGTAGACGAACTCCGGCATCGTCTTAACGTACTCCCTGATGATCTCCGGCCGCTCAGGTCTTGGTCCGATAAAGGACATCTCCCCTTTTACAATATTGATCAGCTGGGGCAGTTCGTCGATGCGGACCTTGCGGATGAATCTTCCGATCGGCGTGATGCGGTCGTCGTGTTCCGTCGCAAGTCGCGCGACCCCGTCCTTTTCCGCGTCCACCCGCATGCTGCGGAACTTGATGATCTCAAATTCCTTCTGGTTAAGCGTGCACCTGGTCTGCTTATAGAAGACCGGTCCTCCGTCATAAAGACGGATCAGGATCGCCGTCACCAGCATGATCGGAGACGCGATGACAAGAAGCAGTACGGAGCAGACGATGTCAACCATCCGCTTCCAGAAACGCTGTCCGAAGGAAAGCGCATACTCTCTCGTCATATATAACGGCGTGTCGAACAGGTGGAGCTTCGTCGCGCCGCTCATCAGCACGTCAGGGATCTTCGGCATCGTGTACATCCGGATCTCATGCTCGTAGCAGTACTTCATCAGCCTGTTGCGGTCCGCGGTCGGAATGTCCCAGATGACGATGCCCTCTTCTTCCTTCATCACCTCTTTGACCTTTTCGATCCCTTCCCGGATGTCCATCGTCTTTTCGATACGGTATTTGTCGGGCCGCGACGCGAACTTGTGCAGGATCCCTTCGATCGGCTTGTCGCCGTGCAGAAGAAGCAGCCGCCTTGGCGGGAACACCTTCTTGTAGACAAGGTCCGAGATCTTGACCCATAGGATCGAGACCAGGATCTGCAGGATCGTCATCCAGAGCATCGGTCCCACCCGGACCAGCCAGTTCGCCATCAGCGACATCTGAAAATAGGAAAAGACATTGACGATGATCAGTGCAAAGGCCTGTGACAGGATCACGTCGAAGGGCTTCAGATGTCCGATCTTAAATCCGTCATAGGTGGACAACAGGAAATACAGAAGCACCGCGTAAATGAGCAGCACCAGGATGTGCCCGCGGAAATACAGCTTGATCGTATAACGGATCCGCGGCTCGTAATACATGTTCAGCCAGAACCATCCGTAGATGGCGATGTCCAAAAGCCACCCGACAAGCGGCAGCTCCAGCGCGAACAGTTTCTTTATGGATTGAAACGAACTCTTCTTCGTTCTTTCTTCTGTCATTCGTTTTTCCTTTTTTACAGACGTCTGGCTGTGGCCCGCAGTGCCCAGCCCGCAAAACATAAAGCGGCCTTCCCCGGAGAAAGTTTCTCTTCCTCCCTGTAGAGTCTCCAGATGCGGCGGATCGCCTTTCCCTTATTGGAGGAAAGCGATGCTCCGGGTCTTCTGTAGACGGCCAGGTTCTCATCCAGTCCGTAGGCCGTATATCCGCTCCGCAGGATCCTCCACCAGGTCGCCGTATCTTCGCTCTCGATCTCCGGCATCCGGATCTCCTCTTTGGTGATCTTTGAAAGATCAAAGAGAACCGTCGACGTAAAGATGATCGTCCGGCTCAGTGCCTTCTCATAAGTCAGTTCGGGCAGCGCGTGCACGATCTTTCCCGTTCCGCGCGCCTTCTCGTCTCCGAACTCATAACTGTGATAGGTAAAGGCAGCCTTCTTTTCTTTACTGAAAGCAAGCGCCTTCTCCAGTTTCTCCGGCACCCAGACATCGTCGGCATCCAGAAAGGCGATGTAGTCCCCCGCGGCTTCCGCGACGCCCCGGTTCCTCGCTCTTGCGGCACCGCCGTTTTTCTCCTGCGGAAGGATCCGGAACTTTGCCCGCTCCTCTTCCGGAAGCGCGGCCAGCACCTCTTTCATCTTTTCGAGACTCTGATCGGCAGAGCAGTCCTCCACCAGCAACATCTCGAAGTCCCGGAATGTCTGCTTACTTACCATCCGGATCGTATCTTCTATATAGGCGGCCGCGTTGTAGACCGGCGTTACGATCGAAACAACAGGCATCGTTTATTCTTCTTCCCGGATCACGTACAGCGGGCGCTCCTTGACCTCCATGTAGGTCTTCGAGAGGTATTGTCCGAGCACCCCTAAGCAGAGCATCTGCACGCCGCTGACCAACAGGATGATGCACACCATGGACGGCCAGCCGGAGGTCGGGTCGCCGAAGATCAGCGCCCGTACGACCACGAAGAGGATCATCACGAAGGCAAGGACGCAGAAAAAGACACCAAGCCCCGAGACCAGACTCAAAGGGACTGCCGTAAACGAAAAGATTCCGTCCAGCGCGTAGCGGAACAGCTTCCAGAACGACCACTTGGTCTCCCCGTGCAGGCGCTCCACGTTTTCAAATTCCACCCACTTCGTCTTAAAGCCGACCCAGCTGAAGATCCCCTTGGAAAACCGGTTGTATTCCTTCACCGACAGAACAGCGTCCACCATCTGCCTAGTCATCAGGCGATAGTCTCTGGCGCCGTCCACGATCTCCGTTTCCGAATAGCGGTTGATCATCTTGTAAAAGCATCTGGCAAAGAACGACCGGATGGCCGGCTCGCCCTTTCTCGTCACGCGCCTTGTCGCCGCGCAGTCATACCCTTCCTGCAGGTAGCCGTAGAGTTCCGGCAAAAGGGACGGCGGATCCTGGAGGTCCGCGTCCATCGTCGCCACATAGTCTCCGCTCGCTTTCTGAAGCCCCGCGTACATGGCGGCTTCCTTCCCGAAGTTGCGCGAAAACGAGACGTAGCTGACTCTCTCGTCTTCTGCCCGGAGCGCCTTGATGGCTTCCAGTGTTTTATCCTTTGAACCGTCATCCACATAAATGAGTTCAAACGTGAGATCGTTCTCACGGAAGAACGCTTCGTTCTTCAGAAACTCCTCATAGAAGAAACGGACATTGCTTTCCTCGTTGCAACAAGGCACGACAACACTCAATCGCTTCATGCTTTTCTTTTCCCGGTCCCTTTCTTTTTCTTCTGATCCTCTGCGTACTGCCTGCAGTATGCCGTCAGGTAACAGCTTTCGCACCGCGGTGTGGGCGCCTTGCAGATGCTGCGGCCCAGCGCGATCCCCTGCAGGTTAAAGAGGATCCAGTGATCCTCGGGGAGCACCTTCATCAGGTCCTTCTCCACCTTCGCGGGGTCTGTTTCCTTCGTCAGTCCCAGACGCTTTGCGATGCGCTTGACATGCGTATCCACCACGACGCTCGGGTCCCTGTAAATATTGCCGCGGACGACGTTCGCCGTCTTCCGGCCGACGCCGGGCAGCATCGTGAGTTCCTCAATGGTCGCAGGCACTTCTCCGTGAAACTCCGTCAGAAGCATCTGCGCACAACCGATCAGATTCTTCGCCTTCATCCGGTAGAACCCGATGGAGTGGATATCTTTTTCCAGTTCT
>JAGAHC010000012.1 GCA_017627275.1 Lachnospiraceae bacterium | reverse complement strand
TTTAAGTCCCGCGCGTCTGCCAGTTCCGCCACGCCGGCAAAACAGAAATGGAGTTCAATGGATCCTCGGGGACTCGAACCCAGGACCGACCGGTTATGAGCCGGTTGCTCTAACCAGCTGAGCTAAGGATCCTCGCATAAAGCGGATGTAATTATATCACAGTTCGAGCCCCGTCACAAACACCTTCCACCTAAAAATTATCCAGGATCCGGATGTTTCTGTTCTGTGCCATCAGCTCCGCCCGCAGTTTCCGGATCCCGGCCGGTGTGTAGTGGTAGACCTTCCCGCAGAACTGGCAGGTCAGGTCCGTCCCCTCCGTCTGCTTTTCGATCTCCGCCAGTTCTTCCTCTCCCAAAAGGAGCAGCGCTCTGTCCGTACGGTCCCTGTCGCAGTTGCAGTAAAAGGAGACCTCTTTCTTCTCCGTGATCTCGATATCAAACCCCTGCAGGACACGGGCCAGCAGGTCTTCCGGGGTCATGCCTTCTCTTTGCATGTCGGTGACATAGGGAATGTCTTTTAAGTTCTCTTCCAGTTTGGAGATCGTCTCTTCCGAGGCATGCGGCATCACCTGCACAAGAAAGCCGCCGGCATGAAGCACCGTATGGTCTCTCCCCACAAAGACGCCCAGCCCCACCGTGGAAGGCGTCTGCTCTGACTCCGCAAAATATCTGGTGATGTCCTCCGCGATCTCGCCCGACTGCAGCTCCACCTGCCCGGAGTAGGTATTCTTCATATCCAGGTCCCGGATGACCGTCAGCGTCCCCTTGCCGACCGCACCGCCCACATCCAGGTGGCCGTCCTCCTTCAGCGGAAGGAGCACATACGGATTCTTGACGTAGCCTTTCACATGGCCCTTGCTGTCGGCGGTCACGACGATGCCTCCGAGCGGCCCATCCGCGTCGATCTGGATGGTCAGGAGGTCGTCTTCCCCCTTGAGCATGGTCGCCATCATGAGAGCAGCATTCATCGTCCTTCCGAGCGCCGCCGTCGCGACGGGAAGGGTGCCGTGTGCCTTTCTTGCTTCTTCCGTGAGATTCTTACCGGTGATGGCAAAAGCGCGCAGTTCTTCTCCTGCCGCCATTGCCCGGATCATGTAATCCTTTTCTGTCATGCTTTCATTATAGCACGCATTATCCTGCCAGTTCGTTGACACTCCCCCCTGATTTTGCTAATATATACCTTGCTGCTTCGCGGAAATCTCCGCAAACAGTATGTTTTTCAAGACCCGGAGAGGTATCGAAGTGGTCATAACGAGGCGGTCTTGAAAACCGTTTGTCCGCAAGGGCACATGGGTTCGAATCCCATCCTCTCCGCTTTACAGTAAGGCTGGACAACCCTGCAGCCAACCTGTAGAATACATACTCGGCAAATGGAGAAGTACCCAAGAGGCCGAAGGGGCTCCCCTGGAAAGGGAGTAGGTCGTTAATAGCGGCGCGTGGGTTCGACTCCCACCTTCTCCGGTAAGAAAGAGACAGATGGATAATATCCATCTGTCTCTTTCTTACTAACTGAATTCTGGAATTGGAGATTTGACCATAGGTCAAATCTCTGACGGCTCTGCGTCTTTTGCAGAGACGTTTACCACCTTCTCCTCACAACGAGACGTTTACCACCTTCTCCTCGCAGCGAGACGTTTACCACTATCTATTCCATTTCGTATAGATACAAACCTTCTTCCCATTGAAACTTTTCCAGGTTCACGATGCCTTCGTCGCTCACCTCGATCCCGTCTGCCCGCAGCAGTTCGATCTGGCGGTTTCCCCCACCGAAGGCAAAGGCTTCGGAGACCCGCCCTTCGCGATTGACGACGCGGTAGCAGGGGATGTTTTCTTCATCGGGATTGACGTGGAGTGCAAACCCGACGACCCGTGACCAGCGTCTGTTCCCCGCAAGGCGCGCCACCTGTCCGTAGGTCGCTACCTTTCCGCGGGGGATGCGTTTGACCACGTCGTAAATCAGCCGAAAGGAATTCATAGTTCTGCCTTTAAGGCTTCCACCTTGTCCAGTTCTTCCCAGGGAAGCTTCACGTCCGTGCGTCCGAAGTGTCCGTACGCCGCCGTCTGACGATAGATCGGTCTGCGCAGGTCGAGCATCTGGATGATGCCTGCCGGACGAAGGTCAAAGTGTTTCCGGATCATGTCGACGATCTTTTCATTCGAGACCTTGCCGGTTCCGAAGGACTCGACCATGATGGACGTGGGCTGCGCTACGCCGATGGCATAGGAGACCTGGATCTCGAGTCTGTCCGCCACGCCGGCTGCCACCAGGTTCTTGGCGACGTACCGTGCCGCGTAAGCGGCGCTTCTGTCCACCTTCGTGCAGTCCTTGCCGGAGAAGGCGCCGCCGCCGTGTCTGGCCACACCGCCGTAGGTATCGACGATGATCTTGCGGCCCGTCAGCCCCGCGTCACCCTGCGGTCCGCCGATGACAAAGCGGCCGGTCGGATTGATGTAGATGCGGGTCTTTTCATCGACCATCGAAGCATCCACGACTGCGTCGATGACATGCTTGCGTACGTCTGTATGGATCTGCTCCTGGGTCACCGCTTCATCATGCTGGGTCGAAATGACGATGGCCTCGAGGCGCACCGGATGACCGTTGACGTCATATTCCACAGAGACCTGGCTCTTTCCGTCCGGTCTCAGATACGGCAGCGTCCCGTCCTTGCGGACCTTCGTGAGCTGTCTTGTCAGCTTGTGTGCTAACGCCGTCGAGTACGGCATGTATTCCGGCGTCTCGTTGGTGGCATAGCCGAACATCATGCCCTGGTCGCCCGCGCCGATGGATTCGATCTCTTCCTCGGTCATTCTGCCTTCCAGCGACTTGTCGACGCCCATCGCGATGTCGGGCGACTGTTTGTCGATCGCGATCATGACGGCGCAGGTGTCGGCGTCGAATCCCTTTTCGGAACTGTCATAGCCGATCTCCCGGACGGTATCACGCACAACGCCGGCATAGTCCACATTGGCCGCCGTCGTGATCTCTCCCGTCACGAGCACGAACCCTGTGCAGGAAACCGTTTCACAGGCCACGCGGCTCATCGGGTCACCCGCCAGGCAGGCGTCGAGGATGGCGTCCGATACGGCATCGCAGATCTTATCGGGATGTCCTTCCGTTACAGACTCAGATGTAAAAATATGTTTTTCCATGATCTACTCCTTTTCAAATGAGTTTTCGGTTGACTGTCTCTTATCGTTTGTCCTCATCAAAAAACCGGCCGGCTGAAAAGCCGACCGGATTCACATGCAAAGGATGCTGACCCCTTATTGTTCGACTCTTCATCGCTCAGGTTGGCACCTTCTCTGTTCAGAGGGTTGCCGTAGCTTCACAGGTCCTATGTACCTCCACTACTCTGAATAAGGATAATAACAATATGTAGTTGAAAGCATCATACCGCGATTCAAATCTTGTGTCAATGCGGTGATTACTTCTTGACGGCGTAAACATACTGTCAGTTGAAATCGGTGAGAGTTCACCATGTAAGGGTATGGTCAGACCTGTTTTTGCGACCTCATTCTACTTTCCCTGTTTTACTACGTCAACAACCGCTCCTTCGATGGTGGAAATCCAGC
>JAGAHC010000116.1 GCA_017627275.1 Lachnospiraceae bacterium | reverse complement strand
CCGGAATCTCCAGCCGCCTTTGCAGTTTTTCTCCAAATCTGCGGGCCGCTTCCGCTCTCTCTGTCTCCGAACCGTCCATATTGAGCGGGAGTCCCACCACAATGCGGCAGACTCCCCTTTCTTTTACCAACGTTTCGATTCTTTGCAGTGTCCCGCGGATCGCGCTCTCTCTTTCCCGTCTGATGATCTCCGCAGGCTGCGCTGTCAGGAACAATTCGTCCGACAACGACACGCCTACGGTGTGCGCTCCGTGGTCCAGTCCCATGATCCTCACGGTCCTGTTACTGCACCCATCCGTTGTTTTTGATGTAGTTTTCGAGGATCTCTTCGACCAGCTCGTCGCGTTCCACCTTCATGATCAGGCTTCTCGCGCCCATGTGATTGGTGATGTAGGTCGGGTCACCGGACATGATGTATCCCACGATCTGATTGACCGGATCGTATCCCTTTTTCGAGAGCGCCTCAAACACAACGGCAAGGACTTTTTTGACACCGCTTTCCTGCTCTGTCTCTACCTTGAAATATTGTGTGTTTCCGAGATTTTCTTCACCAAATCTGTTTTCCATGTTCACTCCAAACTAATAGAAACGGTTTGCATCGCATACAGAATATATATTACTCCATTTCAGCGGATTGTTCAATTTTTGCAAGGAAGCAGTCTTAAGAAGGATCGTCAGATTGAAGTAAGAGCCGCCCGCCCGACGCTCCGGTAAAGCGCCCTTTTATCAGCATGCCAGCTGCCTGCGGCAGGCTTTTATCCTCCCGCACGATGCCTTCCACATACCGCATCGTGTGTCCGACCCAGAATGTTTTCCCATCCTGTTCCGTTGTTTCTTCGAGCAGGATCTCCTCTTCCTGTCCGATAAACTTCTCTCTGTAGGCACGGGCCTGTTCCGCTGTCAGCAAAAGCAGTTCTTTGCTGCGGGCCTTTTTCTCCGCATCCGGCACCTGGTCTTTCCTCTTCGCCGCGACCGTGCCCTCTCTTTTGGAATATGGGAAAACATGGATCTGGTAGAAGCCGATCTCCTTTACGAAGGAAACGGTCGTCGCAAAATCCTCTGTCGTTTCCCCCGGAAAGCCCACGATGATATCCGTTGTGATCGCCGGCTCCCGAAAATGCCGGCGCAGTCTTTCGACGCTCTCCCGGTACTCTGCCGTTGTATAGCGCCGGTTCATCTCTTTGAGTGTTTTATCGCACCCGCTCTGAAGGGAAAGGTGAAAGTGCGGGCACAGCTTCGTGAGTTTTGCGATGCCGCTTACAAACTCTTCTGTCATGATGCGCGGTTCGATCGAACTCAACCGGATCCTCTCGATCCCTCGGATCATCTGGATCCTGGTCAGCAGGCGCAGAAGCGCTTCCTGCGGTTCTTCCCCCCGGTCCTTCCCGTAGGAACTGACATGGATCCCCACCAGGACCACCTCTTTGATGCCGCTTTCCGCAAGTGTCACGATCTCCCGCATGGTATCTTCTTCATCACGGCTCACGATCCTCCCCCTGGCATACGGGATGATGCAGTAGGAGCAGAACTGGTTGCAGCCGTCCTGGATCTTGATGTCGGCGCGGGTCCGCCCGGGGGTAAGCAGCGGCGGACGCTCGCTGAAAACATCCTTCTCTCCGCGGATCACCCTTTGTCCGGTCGTTTCCGTTCTGTCGCGCAGATATGCTTCGATGTGCTTCACGCAGTCCTTCTTGGCGCGGTTGTCGATCGCGAGGTCGATCGCGGGATCGATGTCCGCACTGCCCAGATTGTCCACGAAGCAGCCGATGGCACAGACGATCGCCGCAGGATTTTCCTTCCTTGCGCGGTGCAGCATCTGCCTGCTCTTGCGGTCCGCAATATTCGTGACGGTGCAGGTGTTGACGACATAGATATCCGCCTTTTCCTCAAAGGGGACCTCGCGGTATCCCTCTTTGGCAAAAGACTGTCTGATCAGATCCAGCTCATAGCTGTTGACTTTACAGCCCAAATTGTGAAATGCGACTCTCAACTTTTACTCGCTTTCAAAAAGGTGTACAATATGCCTCGTAAAAAAACAGGGAGGACGATTATGAAGACCGTAAAGATCTCTTTGCAATCCATTGATAAGATCAAATCCTTTGTCCGTGACGTCTCCGCCTTTGACTGCGACTTTGATCTGATTTCCGGACGCTACATCATCGATGCCAAGTCCATTATGGGCATCTTTTCTCTGGATCTCACAGGCCCCATCGATCTCGTCATTCACGAGGACGAAAATGTGGAGCCCATCCTGAACAAACTGGCGCCCTATATTACGAACGAAGCCTGACTGCTTCTTCGCTGCGGTTTTTCGCGGCGTTTACATCCCGTCTGCAAGCGGATCCTGTGATGCCTTGAGCACGCGGGATCCTTTTTGATCCACGATCAGGATCTCGTCTGTCTGCAGCGCTTTTTCCACCATTTCATCTATCTTTTCGTTCAGATGCAGCTCATGCCGTTTGATGGTGTTCAGGTTCGGCTTGGTCACCGGATGCTTTGCCACGAAGATGGTGCAGCAGTCTTCATACGGCAGGATCGACGTCTCGTATGTCCCGATCTTCTTGGCCACATCGATGATCTCTTCTTTATCGAATCCGATGAGCGGACGGAAGACCGGCAGGGTGCAGACTTCGTTGGTGACGCCGAGTGAGACCATCGTCTGGGACGCGACCTGGCCTAAGCTTTCGCCGGTGATCAGCGCCTGGGACTGCGTCCGCAGCGCTATTTTTTCCGCGATGCGCATCATGAAGCGGCGCATGATGATGGTCAGCTCGTCGTGCGGGCACTTCTCGTAGATGTAGAGCTGGATCTCCGTAAAGTTGATGTTGTGCAGGTAGATCGGTCCCGTATACTTCGCGATCTGCGCCGCCAGATCGATGACCTTCTGCAACGCGCGTTCGCTCGTATAGGGCGGCGCGTTGAAGTACACCGCATCCAGCTTGATGCCGCGCTTGGCGATCATCCAGCCTGCGACCGGAGAATCGATGCCGCCGGAAAGGCAAAGCATCGCCTTGCCGCCGCTTCCGACCGGAAGTCCTCCCGGCCCGGGCAGGATGTGGGAATACAGATAGATGGACTCCTCCCGGATCTCCACCGTCATCAGGATCTCCGGATCGTGTACATCCACGGTAAATCTCTCATCCGCTTCCAGGACCGCTTCTCCGAGCATGGCATTGAGCTCGAGAGAATCGAGCGGGTAGAGTTTATCCTGTCTTCTCGCATGCATCTTAAAGGTGTGTTTTCCTTCCGGGTATTCCTCTTTGATGAACGCAACGACGGCGTCCCGCACTTCATCCGGCGGGAGCACGTCCATCCGCCGCATCGGGCAGATGCCGGTGATGCCGAAGATGTGAGAAAGCGCCTCCAGCACTTCCTCATAATCATATTCTTCCAGCGCGTCGACAAACACACGTCCCGAAGTGCGGTAGACTTTGAACTGTCCCTCGCACCGTTTCAGGGCGATCTTCATCTGCCGCTCCAGCGCTTCTTCAAACAGGTGGCGGTTCTTGCCTTTGATCCCGATCTCCGCATACTTGATTAAAAATGATTGATACTGCATGATCTTCCTCTTATGAATGGTTTGCTTTCTCTTAATGTCTCACAAATTTCCGCAGGAACGGAATGACTTCCCGAAAGGCCTCTGCCGCCTCTTCCGCTTCTTCTTCCGTCGTCATGACGGAAAAGCTGATGCGGACCGTGCCTTCCCGGTATTCTTTCGACAGGCCGATGGCCTCCTTCGTCCCCTTCGTATCCCTGTGGTGCGTCGAGCAGGCGCTGCCCGCAGAGATGTAGATCCCCTTCTCTTCCAGTGCGTGCAGCAGGACTTCGGCCCGTACGCCCTTTACGGAAAGGCTTACGATGTGCGGAGCCGTCTCCTCTATATCCTGCCTCCCGAAGGTTTCTCCCTCTGCCTTGATCCCGTTGATCTTTACGCCCGGAATCTCAAGCAGGGCATGGATCAGCTGCTCTTTATAATCATACAGACGTTTTCTGTCCTCTTCCATTGTGCCGTACAGGGTCTTTGCCGCCATCGCCATGCCGGCTGCTCCCGCCACGTTTTCCGTGCCGGACCGGAGGTTCCCCTGCTGCCCGCCGCCGTAGATGAGGTTTTTGATCTTCACGCCTTCGCCCACGTAAAGCAGCGCAACCCCTTTGGGTGCGTGGATCTTGTGGCCGCTCGCGGCAAGCAGATCGATCCGCATCTTTTTCGGCAGGATGGGGAACTTCGTAAAACTCTGCACGGCATCCACGTGAAAGAGCGTCTTCGGATTCTTCTTTTTGATCGCTTCCCCGATCTCGGCGATCGGCATCACGCTTCCGATCTCGTTGTTCACATGCATGACGGAAACGAGGATCGTGTCTTCCCGCATCGCCTCCGTCACCTGCTGTGCCGTGATCCTTCCGGTCTCATCCACCGGCAGGTAGGTGACCGTAAAGCCTTCCTCCTCCAGATGGCGCATGGCCTCTGTCACGCCGGGATGTTCGACATTTGTCGTGATCAAATGTCTGCCCGCACGGGCATTTGCCAGCGCGCAGCCGATGATCGCCAGGTTGTCCGACTCCGATCCGCAGGACGTAAAACAGATCTGCTTTGCGTCCACCTTTAAAAGGCCGGAAAGCGTCTCTCTGGCCTTCGTCAGCTCCTTCTCCGCCTCCACGCCCTTGTGGTGCATGCTGGAAGGATTGCCGTATTCCTCTGTGTAGATCCTGTGCAAAAGATCCGCCACCTCCGGGAACACCCTGGTGGTCGCGGAATTGTCCAGATAGATCTCTTTCTTTGTTTCCATTTCTTAGTCCGAATCCTTTTTTATAAAAACCGGTCACACTTCAAACCGGTAGATCAGCCAGGATAAAAAGGTCAGCGCCGCCGTTTCCGTGCGGAGGATCCTGCGGCCGAGACTCACGGGACGGATGCCCGCTTCCTGTGCCAGTGCGACTTCGTCTTCTTCAAAGCCCCCTTCCGGCCCGATGAATACGGAGACCGCGCTGCCCTCTTCGATCTCTTCCATCAGAGCGCGCGTCCCTTCCTGTCCCTGGAGTTCGTACGGGATGAAGCGGTACTGTGTGCTGTCTTTGGCGAGTCCGATCGCTTCTTCCATCGTCACAGGCATCCGGACCTTCGGGACGATGCTCCTGTGCGACTGTTCCGCCGCGCTCTCCGCGATCGTCTGCCACCTTTCGACGCGTTTCTTTTTCTTTGCCTCGTCCAGCTTCACGATCGTGCGCCGGCACTCCACCGGCACGATCTCATACACGCCCAGTTCCACCGCCTTCTGCACGATCAGATCCATCTTGTCGGCCTTGGGCAGTCCCTGGAACAGTGTGACCTGCACCGGGAGCTCCGCGTCTTTTTCCTTGATAAAGCGAAGTTTGCAAAGCACCGCCTCTTCTTCAAAAGACGTGATCCCGAAGCGGTATTCCTTTCCGTCTCCGCAGCTGACCGAGATCTCTTCCCCCGGCCGCATCCGCAGGACGTTCCGGATATGGTTGTAATCCTTTCCCGTGATCCGTAAGGTGCCGTCCGCGATATCGGAAGATTCTACAATAATATGCGTCATACCTGTTTGTTTCTTTTAAACCAATCGTGTCTGTATCGTTTGTTTTCGCTCAGGAAAACAGGATGCTGACGCCGCAAACGCGTCGATCGAAAAGCCGGAACCTGTGCAATCGGCATTTCTTATCTCTCTTTCTTTCCGATGACGCAGCGCCACTCTCCCTGCGCCGTTACCGCCAGGATCGTCAGCCCCGCTTCCCGCATCGCGTCCGCGACCGACTCTTCCTTCCCTGCAAGGATCCCGGACGTAATGTAAACGCCGCCCCGCTTCAGCGCCCGCTCGGCGGCCGGTGTCAGCGGAAGGAGCACATCCGGCAGGATATTGGCTGCCACGATGTCATAGCATTCTTCGCCGATCTCGATCTGCAGTCCTTCGTCGTCGATCAGGTTCCCGAGAAAGAGGCGGAACCTGTCAAAATCAAACTCCAGGACCTCCTCGTCCTTTTCCTTTATATTCTTCCCCGTCTCCGCAAGTTCTGAGAGCACCTTTGCGATCTGCTCTTCCGCAGGACGCTCCTTAAGCAGTCCGTTCTGAAAGAGATTGTCGATGACTGCCGGCAGCGACTGCGGATCAAGGTCCGTCCCCACTGCTTCCTTCGCGCCGAGCTTCAGGGCCGTGATCCCGAGGATCCCACTTCCCGTTCCGACGTCCAGCATTTTCGTTTCCGGCGTGATGTATTCCCGCATGGCGCGGATGCAAAGCTGCGTCGTCTCGTGCATGCCGGTCCCGAAGGCCGTGCCCGGATCGATGTGTAGCGTAAGGCGCGGCTCCTCGCCCTGCTTTTCCGGTTCCTCCCAGGACGGGATGATCAGGATGTCATCGATGCGGAACTGATGAAAGTACTGCTTCCAGTTGTTGATCCAGTCGAGGTCTTCTGTCTCTTCGACGATGACCTTTCCTTCGCCGAGGATGTCCGAGTACTGACGCAGGTCCTCGATGACCTTTTCGATGCGCATGCAGACCTCTTCCGGCGGAATGTCTTCGAACCCCTTTTCTCCGCTGTCTATGTCCACGCTTTCGATCCGCACGAGACCCGGCTCGATCTCCTCGGCATAAAAACTCACGTTGGAGCTCCCGTCATCCTCCTGCGCGTCCGGCAGGATGTCCACGAACATCTG
>JAGAHC010000115.1 GCA_017627275.1 Lachnospiraceae bacterium | reverse complement strand
CTCCGGGTGTATAGACTTTCAGTACGGAAGAGGTGTAGGCTTCGTTGACGGGCGCATTGTTTGACCCGAGCGTTCGCATGTACAGAAGGCCGGCAGCGATCCCGACAAACAGGATGCCCGTCAGCGCGATCTTCAGGGAAGCGGGGAGCGCCCTGTAGGCCGTGTCACCGCCTCTTTTCTTTTTGCGCAGCTGATAAAAGGCCATGATGAAGAGCGCCAGGATAAAGATCAGAATGATTAGCGTGGACAGGGCGTTCACCGAAGGATTGACGCGTTTGGCCATCGAATAGATCATGATCGGGATCGTATTGACACCGTTGCCGGTTACGAAATAGGAGACGACGAAGTCATCAAAGCTCATCGTAAAGGAGATGAGGGCGCCGGAAATGATACCGGGACGGATCTCCGGCACGATGACTTTACGGAGCGCCTGCATGGGTGTGGCCCCGAGGTCCAGCGCCGCATCGATCAGGTTCGGATTCATGGCGTTCAGCTTCGGCATGATTGATAGCATTACATAAGGAATGCAGATCATGGTGTGCGCAAGAAGCAATGTCAGAAATCCTTTTTTGAGCGCCAGCGTAGAGAAGAACACCAAAAGACCGATCGCCAGCACGATGTCCGGGCTCATGATCGGATAGTTGTTGAGGTTTTCGATGTAGATCTTCACATAGCGTTTGGACTTGGTGAGACCGATCGAAGTGATCGTCGCGACCACCGTGGCGATCAGCGTCGCAAGCACCGCCAGCATCAGCGTATAAAACGCCGCTTCGAGCATCGTGGAATCCGAAAACAGTCTTTCATACCAGCGCAGGGAAAAGCCGTTCAGCTTTGTCAGCGATCTGGAATCATTAAAGGAAAAGATGATGATGTAGAAGATCGGCAGATAAAGAAATACCATCATCAGAATAAAATAGAGGTTTGCCGCCCATCTGAAAGCTTTTTTCATCCCTGCGACCTCTCATTCTGATTGATGCGTTTTGTCATTTGAATCGATACCATGATCAGGACCACCATAATAAGCGAGATGGCGGAACCGATATTCCAGTCGCCGGCCGTCAGGAACTGCGTTTCAATGATGTTTCCGATCAGGACATACTGACCGCCGCCTAAAAACCGGGGGATAAAGAAACTGGAAACGGCGGGTAAAAAGACCAGCATGACGCCGGAGAGGACACCCGGGACCGACAGCGGCAGAATGATGCGTAAAAACCGCTGCAGTTCATTGGCGCCCAGATCCGCTGCGGCATTCAAGATGTCCCTGTCCATACTGGCAAGCGAAGAGTGGATCTGCAGGATCATAAAGGGAATGAAGTTGTAGACCATTCCGATGATGACGGCTGTCGTGGTATGGATGAGTTTCAAGGGACCGATGC
Organism: Lachnospiraceae bacterium; assembly: GCA_017627275.1. Classification (GTDB taxonomy): domain Bacteria; phylum Bacillota; class Clostridia; order Lachnospirales; family Lachnospiraceae; genus CAG-791. The sequence goes on along the minus strand of JAGAHC010000115.1, from coordinate 4,131 downwards.
CGACAAAGGAAAGGATCTGATTGATCAGACCGCCGTCCTGCAGCATCCCCATCCAGGCGTAGGTGTGAACCAGCATGTTGATCCAGGTCGGCATCGTGATCAGCAGGATCACGATGATGTTGCCGGTATCGCCAAGCTGCGCGATCAGATAGGCCATGGGGTAGCCGAGCACGATGCACAGGATCGTCGTTACGGCTGCGATCACAAGCGAGCGCCAGAGCACCTGGAGAAAGGTCGTATCGGTCAGAAAAGCCCGGAAGTTCTGCAGTGTAAAACGTAAGGTAAGGGTTTCATTTCCGTAGGTCGTAAAGGCATACAGAACGATCAGCAGCATCGGAAGAAGGACCATGATGCTGATCCAGAGCACATACGGGTAGGTCATCTTACGAAACTGTTCTTTCAAGCGTTTTCCTCCCCTTCCTGTTCAGTCCACAGATCGACAGGGACCGCTTCTTCGTCAACGGATTCCGGTTTGTTCATGATCTGGATGTTATCCGGATCCACGGAGATGCCGACGCTGGTGCCGACGGGGTACATCCTTGTGGAATGCACGAGCCAGTCAAAGCCCTTTGCCGTTACTTCCATTTCGTAGTGCACGCCTTTGAAGATGAGGTGCGTTACCTCTCCGGTCAGCGGAGAAGCAGAAGGAGAAGTCAGGATCACGTCTTCCGGCCGGATGACGACGTCTACCGGTTTGTTTTCGCCGAATCCCGTATCGACGCAGGGGAAGTCCACATCAAAGATGCGCACCAGTTTGTCGCGGACCATGATGCCGTCCACGATGTTGCTGTCGCCGATGAAGTCGGCCACGAAGGCATTCTCCGGTTCGTTGTAAATGTCTTCCGGAGAGCCGATCTGCTGAATATATCCCTGGTTCATGACGACGACCGTGTCGGACATGGTCAGCGCTTCTTCCTGGTCGTGCGTGACATAGATGAACGTGATCCCGAGTTCGTTCTTCAGACGGATCAGTTCATACTGCATATCCTGTCTGAGCTTTAAGTCCAGCGCACCAAGCGGTTCGTCCAGAAGCAGGACGCGCGGCTCGTTGACGATGGCGCGGGCGATCGCGATCCGCTGCTGCTGTCCGCCGGAGAGGGAATCCGGACGTCTGTCCTCGTACCCGGAGAGTCCAACCAGCTTCAGCGCATATTTGATCTTATCGTCGATATAGGACTGCGGCTTTTTGCTGATCCGAAGACCAAAGGCGATGTTTTCCGCAATCGACATATGGGAGAAGAGGGCATATTTCTGGAATACGGTATTGATGTTGCGCTTGTTGGGAGAAAGTCCCGTGATGTCGATCCCGTCAAAAATGACCTGTCCTTCGTCTGGCGTTTCGAACCCGCCGATGATCCGAAGGGTCGTTGTTTTACCGCATCCGCTCGGTCCAAGAAGCGTCACGAATTCGTTCTCATGGATCACCAGATCCAGGTCGTCCAGGACCAACTGTCCGTCAAAACTCTTGGAAACATGTTTTAAATGAATCAGTTCCTTATTCAATTCTTTACCCTCGTCCCTTGAAAAACCGGTAAAAATGCAGCAGTACAATTTTACAGGAATAAGAAGTAGTGTCAAGCAAAGACATGTGATAAACTGCAAAAGAATAAGACCTCTTTATTTGTCAGCAGAAAGGCGGCCGCATATGGCAGGAAACACATTCGGAAAGAGTTTAAAGATCACCACCTTCGGCGAGTCCCACGGACCGGCCATCGGTGTCGTTCTGGACGGATTTCCGGCCGGGATGGAACTCGATGTGCAGGACCTTCTTCCCTATCTGGAAAGAAGGAGACCGGGCAACGCTGCAGTGAGTTCCGCGCGCAAAGAAGAGGATCTGCCTGAGATTTTATCCGGCGTTTTTGAGGGAAAGACGACCGGCACCCCCATCGCAGTGATCGTCCGCAATCAGGACAGCAGGAGCGGGGACTACGATGCCCTTCGCGATGTCTACCGTCCCGGACACGCCGATTACACCTATCATCAGAAGTACGATTTCAGAGACCATCGCGGCGGCGGACGCTCCTCCGGAAGGGAGACCATCGGCCGGGTCATCGCGGGCGGCATCTGTGAGATATTCTTACGCAAAATGGGAATGGAGGTGAATGCCTACACCTACTCCATCGGTCCCGTGGAATGCAAGGCAGACCCTTTAGACTATAAGGAAGCCCTTCGAAACGAAACAAGGATGCCGGATAAAGAGGCAAATGAAGAAGCGCTCACGTACATTGCCTCTTTAAAGGAAAAGGGAGATTCCTGCGGCGGCGTCATAGCCTGCCGGATCGCCGGCGTAATGGCGGGTCTCGGGGAACCGGTCTTTGATAAGCTGGATGCCGATCTTGCCAAAGCCCTGATGTCGATCGGCGCCGTCAAAGCCGTCGAGATCGGTGCGGGAACGCAGGTCTCCAGGATGACCGGATCCGAGAACAACGATGCCTTCGGCATGAATCTGTACGGGGTCTCTAAAAAGACCAATCATGCCGGCGGGATCCTGGGCGGCATTTCCGACGGAGACATCATCGAACTGAAGGTCCATGTCAAACCGACGCCGTCCATTTCCGTCACGCAGCATACGGTCAGTACGGAAGGAGAGGAAAGGGAGATCTCCATCCACGGCAGACACGACCCCGTCATCGTCCCCAGAGCCGTCGTGGTCGTGGAGGCAATGTGCGCCATTACTATCATGGATGCGCTGTTAACGAATATGCACGCAAGATCCGAAAAGATCTTTGATTTTTATAACCGGGAAGACCACTGATGTACGAACTGCTGAAACAGGAAAACAACGCAAAACGGGGAAGACTCACCACCGTCCACGGCGTGATCGAAACACCCGTCTTCATGAATGTAGCGACGGCCGCTGCGATCAAGGGAGGACTTTCCTCGGATGACCTGCACGCCATCGATACCCAGGTCGCCCTGTGCAATACCTATCATCTGCATGTTCGGCCGGGCGACACCCTCATTCATGAGCTGGGAGGACTGCACCGTTTTATGCAGTGGGATAAGCCCATCCTCACGGATTCGGGCGGATTTCAGGTGTTTTCGCTCGCTGAACTTCGAAAGATCAAGGAAGAAGGCGTTTCCTTCCGCTCTCATGTGGACGGAGCGAAGATCTTCATGGGACCGGAGGAAAGCATGCGTATTCAGTCGCACCTGGCTTCCACCATTGCCATGGCCTTTGACGAATGCCCTTCCTCCCGCGCAGACAGAGACTATGTCAGGCGATCCGTCGACAGAACGACGCGCTGGCTGCATCGCTGCAAGGATGAGATGGCAAGACTCAATGCCCTGCCGGATACGATCAATCAAAAGCAGCTTCTGTTCGGCATCAATCAGGGCGCGATCTATGACGACATCCGCATCGATCACGCCAGACAGATCGCGGAGCTTGATCTGGACGGCTATGCCGTCGGCGGACTGGCGGTCGGAGAGACCCATGAGGAGATGTATCACATCCTGGATGTCACCGTCCCGCATCTTCCCAAAAACAAACCGACCTACCTCATGGGCGTCGGTACGCCCGAAAACATCCTGGAAGCCGTGGACCGCGGGGTCGATTTCTTTGACTGCGTCTACCCCTCCCGCAACGGACGTCACGGCAACCTCTATACCAAAAACGGAACGGTCCATATCAAAAAGGCCTGCTATGAGAAGGATGAGAGGCCCATCGAAGAAGGCTGCGGCTGCCCTGTGTGCAGCAAAGGCTATTCCCGCGCCTACATCCGCCACCTCATGAAGGCCAACGAAACGCTGGGCCTGCGCTTCTGCGTCATGCATAACCTCTATTACTACAACCACCTCATGCAGGACATCTGCGACGCCCTGGACGCAGGAGAGTATGCTTCCTTCAAAAAAAATGCGCTGGAGAGAATGCAAACACCTGAAGGAGAATAGTGAAAAATTTTCGCTATTCACTTAGGTGATTTATAAAAAACAGATGTTCGCCGATTGTAAAATCAAGTTGAACGTGTAAATATGAAAAGTCCATACAGCTTCTCTCTGGTAGAATGTATGGTGCTCAATCATCATTCACAAGGAGAAGACCTTATGGACCAAGTACATTCTACTACAACTGAACACAGGAAGGGTAAACATCTTTCATTTGAAGAGCGTGTCATTATTCAAACGCGT
>JAGAHC010000114.1 GCA_017627275.1 Lachnospiraceae bacterium | reverse complement strand
GATGAGCAGCAATACGATGATGCCGAACATCGAAAGTTTATTCTTGCGCAGGCGGCGCAGCCCGTCCTTTAAGAAGGTCGTGCTTTCGCTCATGACGTCCTGCTGTTTCTTCTCTTCCTGTGTCGCAGGCTCGAACATCGAAGGATCGAGTTGCAGGCTGAGCGGTTTTTTTACCGGATTTGTATTCGGATCGTAGGATTTGTTCTCCATCTTCTATTTCCCCTTAGTCAAACTTGATGCGCGGATCGATCAGCTTGTAAATGATGTCGCAGATCAGGGTCGCCGCCACCATGAGAACGGCCAGGAAAATGGTCGTGCCCATGATGAGTGTGTAGTCACGGTTGCCGATGGCACTGACGAATTTGCTCCCGATGCCGCCGATGGTGAAGACCGTTTCGATGACCATGGAGCCGGTGATGATATAGGCGATCTGAGGGCCGGCATAGGTAATGACCGGGATCAGAGAATTGCGTAGTGCGTGCTTAAAGATGATCCAGAATTTCTTCACGCCCTTGGCCTTGGCCGTGCGGATATAATCCTGGCTCAGAGCGTCGAGCATGCTGCTCTTTGACAGACGCGTGGTATAGGCCATGGGGTACGCGGAAAGCGCAAGGACCGGAAGCACGTAGTTGTTGGAATTGGCGCTCCAGACCGGCACCCAGCCCAGTATGATACAGAAGATGAGGAGCAGGAATGTCGCGAGGATGAAGCTCGGGATCGACGTTAACAGCGTCGTCAGGAAAATGATGATGCGGTCCGGGAGCTTGTTGCGCATCAGCGCGGCAAAGCTGCCGAGCACCGTCCCGACAAGAAGCGCCACGGCAATGGCCATGAGGCCCAGTTTGCAGGAGATTGGAAAACTCTCCGCAAAGATGGCTGAAATCTCGCGGCCGTTTTTGAGGCTGACGCCGAAGTCGCCCCGGAAGAGCCCCTTCAGGTACAGACCGAACTGCACGATCAGCGGCTTGTCCAGCCCGTAGCGTTCATTCAGTGCCTGGATGGTCGCTTCACTTAAGGCTTTTTCGCGGTTGAATGGTCCGCCCGGTACCGCGTGCATCAGAAAGAAGGTGATGGCAGCGATGATAAAGACGGTCAGGACTGCCAGAAAAATGCGTTTGATGATGTATTTGGTCATGCTGTTTAGACCCCTCTGAACGATTTTTTTACTTTCCCGCAAGTATAAAAAAAGATGCAGTTATTTGAAAGCACTGCATCTTTTTCATATTTTGCGCAGTAAAACTATTTTATAAGTAGAGATAGAGCGTGTCAAGCGCGCGGGTTTTCCCTCCGGAAGGCCTCAATCTCCTCTCGGGTGGGGAGGGATGAGATCGCGCCCTTTGCCCGGACGCAGATAGAGCCGCTGACACTTCCGTAATCGACCGCGTCGAGCAGGATGTCCTTCGTCAGATCGGACGTCGCTTTGACGCCGTGGTGGATAAGCTGTGCGAGGAAACCGCCCCAGAACGCGTCGCCCGCGCCGGTCGTATCGACGACCTTCGGCGCTTTGTATGGTTCACAGAAATAGGATTCGCCCCGGAAGAAGCACTTTGCGCCGTCGGCGCCGAGCGTCTCGATGACCACGGCGATGTCATTCTCCTGCATCACCTGCGGGATCTTCTCTTCGCCGCCCAGCATGTCGACTTCCTCGTCGGACACTTTGAGCAGATCGATGCAGGGAAGGAGCTTTGTCACTTCTTCCGTGCAGGCCGCCTTGTCGTCGTCCCAGGCAACATTGCGGTAATTGATGTCGAAGCTGACGAGTTTCTGCAGCGCGCGCGCGCGGCGTATCGTCTCGATGGTCGTCTCCTTCGCGATCCCGCCGGAGAGGCCGAACGACCCGGTGTGCAGGATCGTCGTCTCCTGCAGGTCCTCTTCCTTCACGTCCTCTTTCGACAGGAACATGTCGGCGCCGGGCTTTCTGCCGAAGGTGAAGCTCCGCTCGCCCGCTTCCGTCAGCGACACAAAGGCCAGCGTCGTCATCGCTTCTTTTGTCATCTCCGGAGACAGGATCTCGACCCCGTTTTCGCGAAGCGTCCGGAACAGAAAGTGCCCGAAGTCATCGTCTCCCACCTTCGTGAGCATTCCGACCCT
>JAGAHC010000113.1 GCA_017627275.1 Lachnospiraceae bacterium | reverse complement strand
GAGCGATTGTTCGGCACAGCAAAGGAAGCGCACGGATTCCGGTACACGCACATGAGGGGAAAAGCAAGGATGCGAATGAAGGTTGGCCTGACCTATGCCTGCATGAACCTAAAAAAGCTGGCAAGGATGCTTAAAAGGATAGGAAAGATTGGATCAGGAGGTCCAACCCATACGAATAAACCCTTTTTTGCCGCAGCCTGATTCGAATAAGGGATAAAGCTATCCCGGAGCAAACGCTCCGGGATGCTTTGTCTTCAGTCTGACGGGCCGTCCGAAGACGGCCCGTTTTTACATTTGCGTTCCTTCGATCAACGACCGTACTGTGGATCGTTGTTGCCGGAGGTGGTGGTGAACATTTCGAGCATGTTGATCGGGTCGTTGAAGTCTGCGATCCAGCCTTCACGAGCCATGTCGAAGTTACCGTTCTTACGCTCTTCGAGGAAGACGTTCCAGTCCTGAACGGCGATGGAGATGTCGATGCCGACGACTGCCAGATCCTGCTGCAGGGATTCTGCGATAGCAACGTGGCCGGAGCTCTCGTTGGTCAGATACTCGATCGAGATCGGAGTCTCATCAGAGAGTGTGCCGTCATCATTGAACTTGTAGCCTGCTGCCTTAAGCAGTGTGATGGCTTCTTCCACAGTAGCGTCATAATCGTTGTTGATGGCATAGGAATCAAAGTATCCGACTTCCGGATCGTCTTTGAAGATGCCGCCGTTACCGTCCATCATGCCAAGCGGGATGTAGCTGTTGGCGATGACCTGGCCGGTCTGGCCGATGTTCTCAACGATGTAATCTCTGTCGATCAGGATGTTGATCGCCTTACGCATGCAGGCTGCCTGTTCCGGAGTCTTGTCAGCGAACAGATCGGAACCGACGTTGAATGCGATGTAGTAGGTGCCCAGCTCATCCACGATGTGGAATTCCGGGTTCTTGGACTCGATAAGAGCAGTGGTCTCATCGGTCGGAACCGTGTCGATGAAGTCAACGCTGTCAGAGTTATAAGCTGCGAAGATTGCGGTATCATCAGCGGAAAGCATGAACTCAAGCTTTTCGACCTTGACATTGTCCGCATCCCAGAAGTAAGGGTTCTTCTCATAGGTCATGGAAGTGTCGTGATTCCAGCCTGTGCAGGTGTATGCGCCGTTAGACACAAAGCCCGCTTCCTGGCACCAGCCGCCGGGAGTGGTTTCCCAATCAGCATATGCTTCAACTGCTTCCTGTTTGACAGGATAGAAGGTCGGGAAAGCCATCAGGTCTTCCATGTATGCGCAGGGAGCTGCCAGCGTGAATTCCAGGGTTCTGTCGTCCGTTGCCTTGACCTGGATGTCGCCTTCGTCATAGCCTGCGAAAACAGTAAACATGTACTCATAGTCTGCTGCGGTCTTCGGATCGACTGCTCTCTTCCAGCTGTATTCAAAATCGGCAGCTGTCAGATCGGAGCCGTCGGACCACTTCAGGCCTTCTTTTAAAGTAACGACGTAGTTTAAGCCGTCTTCGGAAACTTCATAGCTCTCGGCACAGGCCGGAACCGGTGAACCTTCGCTGTTGTAGGTGTAAAGGCCGGAAAAGCTGTTGGCCGCGAGGCAGGCGCCGTCGACCGAGCTGTTCAGAGCGGGATCCAGATAATCCGGCTCGGAAGCCAGGTTGATGCGCAGGGTGTCCGCGCCGTTTGCCATTTCCGCATACATAAAGAACTTCGTCGCGAAAGCATTTGCATAAATGCCGGAGACATAGTCCTTCTGCATGTAAAGGTCGTTATAGTAGTAGACCGGAATAACGCCGAAGTTGGACATCAGGATGTCTTCTGCCTGATGCATCAGTTCTGCACGGTGTGCCATGTCGGTCTCTGCCTTGATCTCGGCAATGAGTTCGTCATACTGTGCCCATTCGCCGACAGGATCGATGAAGGCATCGCTTAACAGAGAAGCCGGATCAACTTCCTCTTCTGCTGCCGCTTCTTCCGCCGGAGCTTCCGCTTCTGCTTCCGTCTCCGCCTCAGCTTCTTCGGTCGCTTCCGGTGCAGGTGCTGCGCCGCCGCCCGAGCTGCCGCATGCTGCGAGGGTCGACATGATCATCATCGCAGCAAGTAACATTGCAAGCTTTCTTTTCATAATGTTTTTTCCTCCTTATGGTACTGATAATGTTGCCTAAAACATTTCCCGCTTCCGCGGTTGGAAATGAAATTCCCTTATATTATACACTACTTTACCGCGCTACTTCACAAAACAGGCGACCTTGTGTCCGTTGCCCCGATCCGTCAGTTCGGGGACCTCCGCAGCGCACCGCTCCGTCGCATACCGGCATCTGGTCCGGAAAGGACATCCGGTCGGCATGTTTAAGGGGCTCGGCACGTCTCCTTCCAGCATGATCCGGTTCTTCTGCCTTGCGATCTTCGGATCCGGGATCGGCACGGCCGAAAGGAGCGATTCCGTGTACGGGTGGATCGGATGATCCATCAGTTCGTCCGCAGACGCCGTCTCCACCATGTGTCCGAGATACATCACGGCGATGTTGTGCGAGATGTGTCTGACGACCAGCAGGTCATGGGCGATAAAAAGATACGCCACTCCCAGCTTTTCCTGCAGGTCTTCGAACATGTTGATGACCTGTGCCTGAATGGAAACGTCCAGCGCGCTCACCGGCTCATCGCAGATGATGAACTTCGGATCGACGGCAAGGGCTCTGGCGATACCGATGCGCTGTCTTTGTCCGCCGGAAAACTCATGCGCGTACCGCGTCGCGTGTTCCGCGTTCAGTCCGACCAGGTCCATCAGGTGCAGGATCTTTTCCCTGCGTTCTTTTTTATTTGCGTACAGCTTATGCACATCGAGCGGTTCCCCGATGATGTCTTCCACCGTCATGCGGGGGTTGAGCGAGGAATAGGGATCCTGGAAGACCATCTGCATCTTTCTGCGCAGGGCATGGATGTTTTTGTCGGTGATCTCCTCTCCTTCAAACTTCACCACGCCGTCCGTCGGCTCATAGAGACGCAGGATGCTTCGTCCAACCGTCGTCTTGCCGCAGCCGCTTTCTCCGACGAGTCCCAGCGTTTCTCCGTGATTGATCGTAAAGGATACATCATCGACCGCCTTGAGAGGCTTCGATCCGAAGAATCCGTCGCGGATCGGGAAATACTGCTTCAGGTGTTCGACTTCCAGTAAGTGTTCAGCCATTTGTCGTCACCTCCTCTTGCACTCCCTTATGGTCTCTGATATTGATCCAGCAGGATGCCTTGTGATCTTCGTTGATGCTGATCTCCTGCGGCACCTCCTGCAGACACACCTTCATCGCCGCCGCGCACCGCGGGCAGAACGCGCAGCCCTTGGGCATGTTGAGCATGTTGATGGGCGTTCCTTCGATCGGATTCAGGCGTTCCTTCTTGCCGGTGACGCTGGGGATGCTGTGCAGCAGTCCCTTCGTATATTCGTGGCAGGGGTTGTAAAAGATCTCGTCCGCCGTGCCGCGTTCGCAGATGCGGCCGCCGTACATGACGATGATCTCGTCGCACATCTCCGCGATCACGCCGAGGTCGTGCGTCACCATGATGATGGCCATGCCGAGTTTTTTCTGAATGTCGAGCATAAGCTCCAGGATCTGTGCCTGGATGGTCACGTCGAGCGCCGTCGTCGGTTCGTCCGCGATCAGGATGTCCGGTTCACAGGCAAGCGCCATGGCGATCATCACGCGCTGCCGCATGCCGCCGGAGAGTTCGAACGGGTATTGTTTAAGACGCTTTTCCGGCTCGTTGATGCCGACGAGTTTCAGCATCTCGAGCGCCCTGTCCTTGGCCGCCTGTCCCTTTTTGTCCGTGTGCAGGGTGATGGCTTCCATCAGCTGATTACCGACGGAAAACACGGGGTTTAAGCTCGTCATCGGATCCTGGAAAATGATGGAGCAGCTTTTCCCACGGAAATTCGTCATCTGACTTTCCGACCATTTCGTAATGTCCTCTCCTTTAAAGAGGATCTTGCCGCCGGTGATGCCGCCGTTTTCCGCAAGGATCTGCATCACGGAATAGGCCGTGACCGATTTGCCGGAACCCGACTCGCCGACGATCCCCAGGACCTTTCCCTCATCCAGATTGAAGGAAACGCCGTTCACCGCCTGCACGTCGCCGTTGTCGGTCGTGAAGGTCGTATGAAGATCCTGTACGCTGAGTAAGTGTTCGTAGTTCATGTCAACTCCAAATGAATGTATTGTTGCGGGCGAAAGGTTTCTAGCGGCGAAGCTTCGGATCGAAGGCATCGCGCAGTCCGTCGCCCAGGAGGTTTAAGCTTAAGACGATCAGGCAGATCATGACCGCCGGGAATACCAGCTTGAACGGGTACGTCTGGAGGCCGCCTCTTGCGGCATTTGCCAGCGACCCGAGCGACGGCATCGGTGCCTGCACGCCCAGTCCGATGAACGACAGATAACTCTCCGTAAAGATGGCGGAAGGGATCTGCAGGGCCGTCGAAACGATGATGACGGAGAGGCAGTTCGGAATGATGTGCCGCCTGATGATCCGTCCCGGCGAAGCGCCGGTCGCCTTTGCCGCGAGGATGTAATCGTTTTCCTTGATGGAAAGGATCTGGCCGCGGATGAGTCTGGCCATGCCGACCCAGTACAGGAGACCGAACACGATAAAGAGCGAGATCATGTTCGGGCCCATGCGTCCGAGGAAGGATTTCTTCGGGACCTGGATGAGCTCCGGCAGGACCACCGAAAGCAGGATCACCATCAGCATGTCCGGCAGGGAATAGATGATGTCGACGATCCGCATCATGATCATATCCGTTCGTCCGCCGGCATAGCCCGATATACTGCCGTAGATCAGGCCGATGATCAGCACGATGATGCTCGCAAAGAATCCGACGAGAAGGCTGACGCGCGTTCCGTAGATCACGCGGATAAAGTAATCTCTGCACTGCTCGTCCGTTCCGAAGATGTGCGGGAAGCGCTCTCCGCCCTTCTGAATGAAGCGCTGTTCATTCTTGCTGAATTCAAAGGGTTTCAGATTCTTGGCGCCCTTGTCGCGCTTTCCTTCCACGGAAAGGATCTCTTCGTAGCCGTAGGGAACGATCGACGGTGCGATCGTGATCGTCAAAAGGATGAGCAGCAATACGATGATGCCGAACATCGAAAGTTTATTCTTGCGCAGGCGGCGCAGCCCGTCCTTTAAAAAGGTCGTGCTTTCGCTCATGACGTCCTGCTGCTTTTTCTCTTCCGGTGTCGCAGGCTCGAACATGGAAGGGTCGAGCTGCAGGCTGAGCGGTTTTTTCACCGGATTTGTATTCGGATCGTAAGATTTGTTCTCCATCTTTTATTTCCTCTTAGTCAAACTTGATGCGCGGGTCGATCAGCTTGTAAATGATGTCGCAGATCAGGGTCGCCGCCACCATGAG
>JAGAHC010000112.1 GCA_017627275.1 Lachnospiraceae bacterium | reverse complement strand
GAAGACCCTGGACACCGTGAAGGTGGAACTCCTGGGCGGAGACCTCTTTGTCCGCTGGGACAGGGAAACGGACACCGTCTATATGACAGGAGCAGCAAGAGAAGTATATACAGGAACCATCGAAGTATAACAGATAAAGGAAGGAAAAAAACATGGCACTCTTAAAACAATGGCGCGACATGGCGTATAACGAAAAGGCAAATCGCGGAGACTTAAACCGCCTGTGGCAGAAATACTTTGACGACGAAAAGGAAGTCTACAAGCAGCTTCTTGCCGAACCCGACACCGAAGTCAAAGGCACCGTGAAGGAACTGGCCGAGAAGTACGGACTGGACATCATGACGATGACCGGCTTCCTGGACGGCATCAATGATTCGCTGAAGGAACCCAACCCGATCGAGGAGATGGAAGAGGACACCGTGGTCTCCCTTGCCTTTGACAAGGAAAGCCTCTACAAAAACATGGTCGCCGCCGGCGCCGACTGGCTGTACAACCTGCCGGAGTGGGAACCCATCTACGATGAGGAGACGCGGAAGGAACTCTATCTTAAGCAGAAGAAATCGGGCACTGTCATAAAAGAGGACAAGATCTATCCGAACGATCCTTGCCCGTGCGGCAGCGGCAAGAAGTATAAGAAGTGCCACGGCAGACCCGGCGCTGATCCGCTGCCGGAGTAAAAGAAACCACTGGAACCACCATCCTCAGGGATGGTGGTTCCTGCGTTAGCAGCAGAAAACGCCGCTGCCTCCGCAGCACAGGTTAAGGGCCATGTTCAGAAGGCAGAGTCTGCAGCACCAGTTGGCGGTGCCGGTGGGGTAGCCGCCGTAGGTCTGCTGCTGTGACTGATACCAGGTGCCGCCGGACTGCAGGCGGCGGAGAAGAGACTGGTACGTTACGTTGCCGGGCTCCATGGAGGCGGCAGTGCGTGCGTACTCGAGGGCCATGACATTATTGCCGAGGCCCGCGTTGGCGAGTGCGGCATAGTAATACCACTGGGAGGAGCGGTTCGTCATGGCGTTCAGTACGTTGAGGGCTTCTCCGTAGTGGCCGCTGTTGATGTAATTGGCGGCTGCGCGCAGGTGAATGCTGTCTTCATCCGAGCCCTGGGCACCCTGGCCCGCGCTGCCCGCGCCGGCTCCCGCAAAGGCGCCGCCGAACATATCCCAGAAATCGCCGAAGTTCCCCCAATACTGACCGGAGCCGTTCCCGTAGGAGCCGCCGTATCCGCCGTAGCCTCCGCCGTAGGAACCGGTGCCGGAGGACGAATAGCCGCCGCCGGACGATGTCCCGTAGCCGGAAGAGGCATAAGGGTGCTGGCGCTCGTACATGATCTGCTCATAGGCCTGCTGTACGAGTTTAAACATCTCCTCCGCTTTTTCCTTATTCGGATTGTTGACGTTGGCATCCGGATGGTACTTGCGGGAGAGGTTACGATATGCTTTTTTTACTTCTTCGTCGCTGGCGCTTCTGTCAACGCCAAGGACCTTATACGGATCAGACATGTTTCTCCTGTTTTGTATAGCGAAGGGAAGCCTCCTCGTACTTGCTCCAGACTCCGGAGTAGAGGATGTTCCTTAAAATCTCGATCTGATTGAGGATCGGCAGGGTCTCAAAACACTTGCAGCATTCCGCCATCATCATTGTCAGGATCATGCGGACTTCTTCACAAAAACTCTCCGCCGTCTCGGTTCCTTCCGTAAACGGAAGAGAGCCGTCCTCATTCAAAAAAGGATTATAACTCTTTTTCTGATGATCGCGCGCAAGATCGTCAAAGGCGTCGAGAATATAAATGTATTTCCCGAGATAAAAGCCCATGCGCCGTAAGGTATTTGCCCATTCGTCATCCTTTACGGCAAAGATCTCCGCCATCATCGTTCCGAAAAAGCCGCTCACGGTGTCGATATCGCGAATGTTTTTGGCCTCAGCTTCATGCAGAAGGTTGAGCTGTTCTTTGATGACCTCAGCCTTTTCCTCGTAGTTTTTGCAGGCCTTTTTCTGCTTGCCGGAAAGGAGTCCGGAAAGCAGGAGCTTGCGAACGCTGTGCTCGTCGCTCCAGTCATCCTGGCTCGAGTAATAGGAGAGGATGAGATTGATGTCCGCGGCATATTCCACGTAGGGGTTGATCCTGGTCGGATGCTTTTCAAAAGGGTGCACGATGCAGGTCGTCTCGCTCTCCGTATCGACCGGTTCATACAGGCTCGACAAGAGAAGTGCCAGGAAGGTCGTGTCATAGGACAGGGTCATCTGTCCGGAAAACCCATACCGGTCCCGCAATACGCGGCAGAGACCGCAGTAGTAGGAACGGTAGAGTTTATACTCTTTGAACTTTAATTCGTCCTGATTGAATACGATGTAACCGAACATCTATCTGTCCTTTGATCACGATTTTTTGTGGAATTCAAATGCGCACTTCGGACATTTTACCATAATATGTCCTTTTCCGCGCGGGATCCGGATCTTCTGCCTGCAGCGGGGACACTTGTAGATGTGGTATTCCTTTGCCTGCGAAAAGCGGTCTTTCAGCTTGTCAAAGGAGAAGTCCTTAAAGAAGCCGGTCACGTTCCTCCAGGCGCTTTCAAACTTCACGTTCTCCTGGTAACGCTTCGAGACGTTTCTCGAAAGGATGCGAAAGAGCGTGTAGATCAGAAGGACGGTCGACAGGTAGTACAGCGCCCGGTTCGGCTTAAAGCGCTGGATCAGATACAGGACAAAATAGGAGATCAGGAGGACGCGGTTAAGGTGGTCCATCCCGTAGCGCCCCTGCATGAAAACGCTCAAACGGTAACGCAGTCTGCTCAGAAAATCATTCATGACACTTCTCCTCAGGCACTCTGTTTTTCATCAATGCTGTTTCCTGTATATAGATGGTAGTATTTGCCCTTCTCGGCGATCAGTTCCTCATGCGTGCCGCGCTCGATGATGCGGCCGTGCTCCAATACCATGATGCAGTTGGCATTCTTGACGGTGGAAAGTCGGTGCGCGATGACAAAGGTGGTCCTTCCGTTCATCAGGGAATCCATCCCGCGCTGGACAAGCTTCTCCGTCCGCGTGTCGATGGAGGAGGTTGCTTCGTCCAGGATCAGCGCCGGCGGATCGGCGACGGCCGCTCTGGCGATGGCGATGAGCTGCCGCTGTCCCTGGGAGAGGTTCGAACCGTCGTGCAAAAGCATCGTGTTATATCCTTCCGGCAGACGCTTGATGAAGCCGTGCGCGTTCGCAAGCTTTGCGGCGGCGATGCATTCGTCGTCTGTCGCAGTGAGCTTTCCGAAGCGGATGTTCTCCATGACGGTGCCGGTGAAGAGGTGCGTATCCTGCAGTACCATTCCGAGGGACCGCCGCAGATCCGGCTTCCGGATCTTGTTGATGTTGATATCGTCATAGCGGATCTTTCCGTCCTGGATATCATAGAAGCGGTTGATCAGATTCGTGATCGTCGTCTTGCCGGCACCGGTGGAGCCGACAAAGGCGATCTTCTGTCCGGGCTTTGCAAAGAGCTTGATGTCATACAGGATCTGCTTTTCTTCTGTATAGCCGAAGTCCACGCCGTCCATGGTGAGCTTTCCTTCGAGTTTCTTATAGGTAATGGTCCCGTCCGCCTGATGCGGATGCTTCCAGGCCCAGATGCCCGTATCGTCCGTGGACTCTACGAGGGTACCGTCCGGAAGTTCTTCCACACGAACGAGCGTGACATAGCCATGGTCTTCCTCCACGGGCTCATCCAGGAGCTTGAAGATTCGCTCGGCACCGGCCACGGCGGTGATGATGCTGTTGATCTGCTGTGAAATCTGCGAGATCGGCATCGCAAAGTTCCGGTTGAGCGTGAGGTAGGAGACAAGGGTTCCCACCGAGATGGAGAGCGAGGCACCGGGGAAGAAGCGGTCTCCGTAGATCGCGAGGAACCCGCCGAAGATGGCGCAGAGGACATAACTGATCCAGGCCAGGTTTCCGTTCACCGGCATCATGATGTTGGCAAAGCGGTTGGCCTTTTCGGCGCTCTCCTTAAGCTGCGCGTTCAGCGTGCGGAAGGCGGCGATGTTCTCGGCTTCGTGGTTGAAGACCTTGACGATCTTCTGCCCGGAAAGCCGCTCTTCGATAAATCCGTTCAGGGCGCCCAGGTCATGCTGCTGTCTGGAAAAGTAACCGGCGGCTGCCTTTGCGAGCCGCGTAGAGACAAACAGGGTAAGAAGCACCATCAGGACCGACAGCACAGACAAGGGGACGCTGAGCATCAGCATGCTTGCAAAGGTAAAGACGATGGTGATCAGGGAACTCACGGATTGCGGAATGCTCTGGGAGATCAGCTGCCTCAGCGTGTCCACGTCATTGGTGTAGACAGACATGATGTTGCCGTGCGCGTGGGTATCAAAGTAGCGGATCGGCAGCGCCTCCATGTGTGAAAACAGTTCCTTTCGGATCTTCAGCATGCTGCCCTGGCTCACATAGACCATGATGAGGTTGTAGAGATAGGCGCTCACAGCTCCCGCAAGATAGATCAGCGCCATCTTAAAAAGCGCCGCGGCAAGCAAAGAGAAGTCCCGGGAGCCGCTCTGTATCATCGGCGAGATATAGTTGTCGATCAGTTCGCGCAGAAAGAGGGTGCCGCGCACGCCCGCGAGCGCGGAGACGATGAGCAGCACAAAGACCAGGAAAAAGCGAAGACCGTAGTCTTTGATCACCAGTTTCAGGACCCGCTTCAAAATGCCGATCGGATCCTCTACCTTGGGTCTTGTATAGCTTCTTCCGCGAGGGGAAGAAGAGGTCTGTCTTACGCGTTCCTGTGCCATCTCACTCCGGTTTGTCAAAATCGCCGCCGGCCTGCATCTGCGTTTCATAGATGTCGGCATAGACGGCATTTTCCTTTAACAGGGTCTCGTGGGTATCAAAAGCCACAACGCGTCCTTCCTCCATTACGAGGATGCGGTCGGCATCCCGGAGGCTGGAAATGCGCTGGGAAATAATGATCTTGGTCGTTTCCGGGATATACTCTTTCAGATTGCTGCGGATCCTGGCATCGGTCGCGGTGTCGCAGGCGCTTGTCGAGTCATCGAGGATCAGGATCTTCGGACTCTTGAGGAGCGCTCTTGCAATGCACAGACGCTGCCGTTGTCCGCCGCTCACGTTCGTGCCGCCGGCATCGATCACGGTATCGTATCCGTCCGGGAAGGACTCGATGAATTCGTCCGCGCAGGCAAGCCGGCAGGCTTTTTTGCATTCCTCGAGGGTTGCGTCCTTCTTCCCCCACCGCAGGTTATCCAGGATGGTGCCGGAGAAGAGAACGTTTTTCTGCAGGACGACGGAGACGGCATCGCGCAGGGCGGTCAGGTCATATTCTTTGACATTTCTTCCGCCAACGCAAACACTGCCCTTGCTGACGTCATACAGACGGCTGATAAGGCTCACGAGCGAACTCTTGCCGCAGCCGGTCGGACCGATGATGCCGATGGTCTCTCCGGACGCGATGTGGAAGGTCACATCGTGCAGGGTATCCTCCAGCGCGGTATCGTGTTCCAGAGGGACGGCTTCGTCATAGGAGATGACCGCATCCCCTTCTTCCGGAAGGGTGCTCTGTCTGAAGGCAAAGTCCACATCGTTGAAATCGATCCTGCCGTTTGGAATGACGTCTTTTGCGCTGTCCGGAGATGTGATCTCCGTCTTCTCGTCAAGCACCTCCGCGACACGCTTTGCGCTGGCGGAGGACATGGTGAGCATGACAAAGATCATGGACAGCATCATCAGGCTCATGAGGACGCTCATCACGTAGGAGAAGAAAGACGTCAGGTTTCCGGTCGTCATGTCGCCCGCCACGATGAAATGCGCGCCGAACCACGAGATGGCGATGATGGAACCGTAGACGACCAGGTTCATGATGGGCATGTTCATGATGATGAGCTTTTCCGCCTTTACAAAGAGGCGATAGAGATTGCCGGCGGCAATCTGAAACTTTTCGTCTTCATAGTCTTCCCGGACAAAGGCCTTGACGACGCGGATGGCGGAGACGTTCTCCTGGACGCTCGCGTTTAGGTCGTCGTATTTTTCAAAGACTTCCGTAAAGACCTTGGTGGCGCGGCGGATGATCATGGAGAGCGCGATCGAAAGGATGACGAGCGCCACCAGGAAGATGAGGCTCATGCGCCGGTTGATGAGGATGCACATCACGAGGCTTGTCACCAGCGAGAGCGGCGCGCGCACCGCGATCCGGATGAGCATCATAAAGGCATTCTGGATATTGGTAACGTCCGTCGTCATCCTGGTGATGAGACCGGCCGGACTGAATTTGTCGATATTAGAGAAGGAAAAGGTCTGGATGTTTTCAAACATCGCGTCCCGGAGGTTGGCGGAAAAGCCGGTCGCCGCGCGCGAAGCAAAGATCCCGGAGAGGACGCCGAAAAGAAGGGCCAGAAAGGCGGCCGCAAGCATCCGCAATCCGTATCGCAGGATATTTTCCATGGAGTGCGCTTCAATCCCGAGGTCGATCAGGTCGGCCACGATAAAGGGAATGAGAATGTCTGTGAACACCTCCAGCGCAATAAACACGGGAGAGAGGATCGCAGGCAGACGGTACTCTTTTATCTGTGCAGCAAGTGTTTTTAACATACGTTCTTTATTATACGCTTACCGCCCAAAAACAAATGTAAAAAAAGTCTAAAGAAAGAGCCCGCTTACATACGCCGCCACACAGCACAGGATGGCGACCGTGAACATGTCTCCGAGAAAGACAGAGGCAAGGACGCCGACGATGAGCGCGACCAGTCCCGCGACGGGATGCGCGGTCGCCTGGAGGATGGCGGGGAAGGTCATCACGGCCAGCGTGACATAGGGAACATAGTAGAAGAACGACTTTACCCATTTGTTCCGGATGTCCCTGCGCAGAAACAGAAGAGGCAAAAGACGCACCAGATAGACAGTCCCGATCATCAGGAGGATCGAAGAAACAATGCTTTTCACAGGACGGCCTCCGTTTCTTCCGGCGTGTGCTCATAGACCGGATGGAGAAAGGCCGCCAGAGATGACAAAAGGAGCGTCAGGATAATGACGCGGAACCCGGAGGAGATCCGGTTCAGAACCGGAAGATAGGTCATGAGGGCGCTCATGATCATGGAACAAACGATCAGGCCCTGCAGGAACCGGTCCTCTTTGGCCGGCGGAATGATGATCGCAAGGAACATTCCGTAGAGCGCAACGGAAAGGGCGGATACGATGGCATCTGGCAGGATATTGCCCATAATGACGCCGGCAGACGTACCGCAGCACCAGCCGGCCGCGGAGACTACGAACAGTCCGTAACTGTAAAAGGGACAAAGCTTTCCGGGCGTCATGACGGAGAGCGCATAGATCTCATCCGTGAGGGTCTGGGCAAGAAAGAAGCGGTGCAGAAAGGGCATCTTCGGATCCAGCTTCTGCGACAGCGAACAGCTCATCAGAAAGTACCGGAGATTGACCACGACGGTGGTCGAGATCATTTCGAAGGCCCCGGACGCCTGCGCGATCAGTTGAATGGCCGCGAATTCTCCGGCGGAAGCCATCATCCCGAGCGACATGAAAAAGGCCTGCCCGGCGCCGATCCCCGCATCTTTTGCCGCGATCCCGAGCGCAAAGGCGACGGCGAAGTATCCCAGGCAAATGGGAATGCCGTCCCTGAGTCCTTTCAGAAACCAGCCTGTATTTGTCGACGGAATGTGAGTATTAGCCATAGCAAGCATTTTATCATATTGAGAAGTCCGTGCAAATCAGATAAAATACTCTATTATGCAAATACAGCCATAAGGGAGAAAAAAATGAAAAAAGAACTGGCAAGCAAATACGATCCTCACGGCCTGGAGGACAGATTATATCAGAAGTGGGAAGAGAAAAAGTACTTTCACGCGGAGGTAGACGAGAGCAAAAAACCGTTTACCATCGTGATCCCGCCGCCGAACATCACGGGACAGCTCCACATGGGGCATGCGCTCGACAATACGATGCAGGACATCCTGATCCGTTTTAAGCGGATGCAGGGCTTCAATGCCCTTTGGCAGCCGGGCACCGACCACGCTTCCATTGCCACCGAGGTCAAGGTCATCGATGCCATCAAGGCGGAGGGACACACCAAGGCGGACCTCGGGAGAGAGGGATTCTTAAAACGCTGCTGGGAGTGGAGAGAAGAATACGGCGGAAGGATCGTTAAGCAGCTGAAAAAGCTCGGTTCTTCCTGCGACTGGGACAGAGAACGTTTTACGATGGATGAGGGCTGCAACAAGGCCGTCAATGCCACGTTTATTAAAATGTACAACAAGGGATGGATCTACAAGGGCAACCGCATCATCAACTGGTGCCCTGTCTGCAAGACCTCCATTTCCGATGCCGAGGTCGAATACGAAGAGCAGAACGGACATCTCTGGCACATCAAGTACCCGCTCATCGAAGAGGACGGCTCTGTTTCGACAACGAGATTCCTGACCTTTGCGACGACACGTCCGGAAACGATGCTCGGAGATACGGGTGTCGCGGTCCATCCGGAGGATGAGAGATATACGGATCTCATCGGAAAGGAAGTCATGCTGCCGTTAATGAACCGCCGGATCCCGGTGGTGGCGGATGAGTATGTTGACAGAGAGTTCGGAACGGGCGTGGTGAAGATCACACCGGCCCACGACCCCAACGACTTTGAAGTCGGGAAACGTCATAACCTGCCGGAAATCAACATCATGAACGATGATGCGACCATCAACGAAAACGGCGGGAAGTATGCCGGAATGGACCGGTATGCCGCCAGAGACATGATCGTGGAAGAACTGAAGGAGATGGGCCTTCTCGAGAAGATCGAAGACTACACCCACAATGTCGGGACCCACGACCGCTGCGGCACGACGGTGGAACCGCTCATCAAGGAACAGTGGTTCGTCAAGATGGACGAACTCATCAAGCCTGCCGTGAAGGCGGTCAAAGAGAAAGAGATCGAGCTGGTGCCGGCGCGTCTGGAGAAGATCTATTTCAACTGGACGGACAACATCAAAGACTGGTGCATCTCGAGACAGCTCTGGTGGGGCCACAGGATCCCGGCGTATTACTGCAGGGACTGTGGACACATGGTGGTGCAGGAGGAAGCACCTTCTGTCTGCCCCGTCTGCGGAAAGGAACACATGGAGCAGGATCCGGACACCCTGGACACCTGGTTCTCGTCCGCGCTCTGGCCTTTCTCGACGCTCGGGTGGCCTGAAAAAACCAGGGAACTGGAATACTTTTATCCGACCGATGTGTTGGTCACGGGATATGACATCATTTTCTTCTGGGTCATCCGCATGATCTTCTCGGGCTACGAACAGATGGGAGAGCGTCCCTTCCATACGGTGCTTTTCCACGGTCTGGTCCGCGATGCACAGGGAAGGAAGATGAGCAAGTCGCTCGGCAACGGCATCGACCCGCTGGAGATCATCGATCAGTATGGTGCGGACGCCCTGCGTATGACGCTGGTGACCGGGAACTCGCCCGGCAATGACATGCGTTTCTATATGGAGCGCGTGGAAGCCAACCGCAACTTTGCAAACAAGGTCTGGAACGCGGCGCGCTTTATCCTGATGAATACACCGGAAGATTTCGCGATGACAAAAGAAGTCCCCGAGAACCTTCCTGCCGAAGATAAGTGGATCCTTTCTTCCTTTAATCGAATCGTAAGGGAAGTGACGGATAATATGGAAAGATACGAGCTGGGCATCGCCGTCCAGAAAGTCTACGACTTTATCTGGGACGAATTCTGCGACTGGTACATCGAGATGGTAAAGCCGAGGCTCTACACGACGGAAGATCAGGCATCTCATGAAGCGGCGCTCTGGACGCTGCATACGGTGCTGAAGGGAAGTATGAAACTGCTGCATCCGTACATGCCCTTCATCACGGAGGAGATCTTCTGCTCGGTCCAGGAGGAAGAAGAATCGATCATGATCTCCGACTGGCCGCTTTTCAGAGAGGATCTGGACTTCCCGCAGGAGGAGAAGGAGATCGCCCTGATCAAGGAAGCGGTGCGCGGGATCCGCGCCGCCAGAAGCGAGCGGAACGTGCCGCCGTCCAGAAAGGCCAAGGCGGTCGTGGTCAGCGAAGAAGAGACGGTGAGAAATGCCTTTACGGACAACGAACTGTTCTTTAAGACGCTCGCCTATGCTTCGGAGATCGAGGTGACAGGCGACAAGGGCGCGGCGCCGGAAGGGGCCTTGTCCGTTGTCCTGCCGCAGGCGACCATCTACATCCCGATGGCGGACATCATGGATGTGAGTGCGGAGATCGCCCGTCTTGAAAAAGAAGAGAAGCGCCTTGCGGGCGAACTCAAACGGAGCGAAGGGATGCTTAAGAACGAGCGTTTCCTTTCCCAGGCACCGGCGGAAAAGATCGCGCAGGAGAAGGAAAAACAGGAGGCGTACAGGACGCAGATGGAAGGCGTTCTGCGCGAACTGGAGCAGCTTCGGAAGATGTAGTATACTTATAGGTCGTAAAAGAAAGAAGGATAAGGACCTTTCATGATTAATTTTGAAGAAGAATTAAAAAAATACCAGCCGTCTTTGGAAGTCGGAGATGTGCAGGATGCGATCTATAATCAGGATCTGACCGATGTCTCGGACATCGTGGTCAGGATGATGAAAGACGGTCTGGAAGGAGAGCGGGGCGGGAAGCCCGGCATGACGATTCCCAAGCTTTGATGCGGCAGATGCCGCGTAAGGTTTGTTTATCTTTATAAACGGAGAGTTTTATGCTTTGCTATCAATGCGGGTACGATATCAGTACCGTAAAAAGCGTCTGCCCGAACTGCGGCGCGGCTGTGGCAGACTATAAAAAAATCGTATACCTTTCCAATTACTTCTATAACGAGGGCTTAGAGAAGGCGAAGGTCCGCAACCTCCAGGGGGCGGTCTCTTCGCTCAGGCAGTCCCTGCGCTTTATTAAGGAAAACATTCCCGCAAGGAATCTGCTGGGTCTCATCTATTACGAGACCGGAGAGATCGCAAACGCGCTCTCCGAATGGGTCATCAGCGTGAACATTCAGCCGGAAGACAATCTGGCGGATGCCTATATTGCGCTCCTTCAGAGCAATCAGAACCGTCTCGACAAAATGAACCAGGCGGCGCGCAAGTATAACCAGGCGTTGGACTACTGCGACCAGGGAAGCAATGATCTGGCAGTGATCCAGTTAAAGAGCGCCTTGAGTACGAACCCGCGGTTTTTGCGCGCGAGACAGCTCCTTTCCCTTCTGTATCTGCAGGCCAAGGACTATACGGCCGCTGCCAAGGAACTGAAAAAACTGCGCAGCGTCGATGCGGCCAATACCACGACCATGAAGTACATTAAGGAGGTCGAGGAAGAAGGCGGAGAGATGGCGCTCATCACGCTCGGCGGGAAAAAGGTCGGGGGAGAGGAAGCCATCTCCTACAAGAACGGCAACGAAACGATCATCCAGCCGACCGGCGGGATGGCGCCGAGTCTCGATGGGACGGTGATTCCCGGCGGGCTGATCAACCTTCTGATCGGCATGCTCGTAGGCGCTGCCATCATCGGCTTTCTGTTTATGCCGGGCAGGATCCAGTCGATCCGGAACGATGCGCAGGAGCAGCTGAAGGCATTGAGCGAACAGGCCGATGCGCGCAACACGGAGATCCTGGAAAAGGAAGAGGAGATCGGAACACTGAAATCCGAGATCGCCGCGTTAACGGAAGAAGTGGCCATGTATACGGGCGAGGACGGAAAGAGTTCCGCCGCGGAAACGCTGGAGCAGGCGGCGACCGCCTACCTGAATGATTCTTCTTCGGGAGAAGCGATGCAGCTCTTTGCGCAGATCGACCCGCAGGTCGTCGAGAATACACAGTCTGCTTCCTTTAAGGAATTGTACGCCTCTTTAGAGAGCCGGCTGAAACCGCAGATGCGAAACTACTATTACAACCGCGGTGTGGAAGCCTTACAGAGCGGATCGAGCGATCCCGCCGAAGCGGTCAAGGCACTGGAGACCGCTTACAGTTATTCCAATACCGGAGAAGACGGATATACGTCCGTCATCTATTACCTGGCGGAGAGCTATTACCAGCAGTACATGCGCGCGGATACGGACGAGAAGGAAAACTATGTGTCCTCTCTGGCAAAGGCAAAACAGTACTTTACGGAAGTGGTGGAAGAACACCCGCTTTCCCAGCACGTGGAAAGTGCGAATGACAGACTTAATGCGATTCAGGCCTTTGGAGTGAATTTAAGCGGAGAATGATTGTTTTTTCAAACCTGGAATTTATCTTTCGATTTCTTCCGGTCTTTTTAATCGTATATTATCTGACACCGGCAAGATACAAAGATGCAATCCTTTTTCTGGGGAGCATCTTCGTTTATGCTGAGACGGATCTTAAAGCGGCCGTCCTTCTGATCGCGGCAGTCGTCCTGAACTTCGTTCTGGGACAGATCGTCTATGACGATCCGAAAAAGAACGATGCCGCAAAAAGAAAGAAAGCGTTTATCCTCATCCTTGTGCTGGATGTGGCTCTTCTCATTGCCTGCAAGGCGCTGGCGCTTTTCAGAGAAGGATTCTATCTGCCGCTGGGGATCTCCTTCTATCTCTTTAAGATGATCTCTTATCAGGCGGATCTCTATATGGACAGGATCAAAAAACGTCCTTCCTTCATCCGGACGGCCGCCTATTTTACGATGTTCCCGCAGATCACGCAGGGACCCATCATGCGGTATGAAGAGGGAGACTTTGACCGCGACAGAGACAGGAGACCGAGCCTTACCTCCTTTGAGAACGGGCTGATCTTTTTCGTCATGGGACTTGCGTTCAAGCTTCTTCTGGCGGACCGCATCGGCGTTTTGTGGAACGAGATCCTGAAGATCGGATATGAGAGCATCTCCACGCCCCTTGCCTGGATGGGCGCCTTCGCGTACTCCTTCCAGCTGTACTTTGACTTCTGGGGTTACTCTCTGATGGCGGGCGGTGTCGGCATGATGCTCGGCTTCTCCTTCATCACCAATTTCAGACACCCTTACGCGAGCGGAAGCATTGCGGAATTCTACAGGAGATGGCACCTGACGCTCGGCAACTGGTTCAGAGACTATGTCTATATTCCGCTGGGCGGCAGCAGGAAGGGAACGATCCGGACCATCTTGAATCTCCTTCTGGTCTGGGCGCTGACCGGACTCTGGCACGGCGGAACGGTCAACTTCCTGATCTGGGGACTGGCCCTCTTTGTCCTCATCGTGCTGGAAAAGTTTTTACTCGGCGGCCTGTTTAAAAAAGTGCGGATCCTCGGGCATCTCTATGTCTGGCTCTTCATCCCGCTCACCTGGGTGGTGTTTGCGATCTCTGATCTGGGCGAACTGAAGATGTATTTTGAGAGACTGTTTCCGTTTTTTGGAGAAGGCGTGGCGCTGAATCCGGGCGACTATCTGCAGTATGCAAAGATCTACTGGCCCTATTTCCTGGCGGCCTTTTGTCTGTCGGCCGTTCCGGAGATCTTTATCCGGACGGTGCGGTTTCGGAAATCCCTGCCCGTGCTTCTCGGACTGACGGCGCTGTTTTGGGTATGTGTTTATTTTGCGGTCACACAGATCGGCAATAACTTTATGTATTTCAGTTTTTAAGCGATGAAAGATTGGTGGAAAGGTTTTAAGAAAATACCGCTTCTGATCATGATCCTCTTATCGGGGCTCGTGTTCTGTGCCTTTGCGTTCTTCGGAAAGGATACTGTGTATGCGGAGTATGAGCAGGACCTTCTGCACAAGCCGTATTTCTCGGTGGTGTTCGAAGGCCTGAAAGACGACCGCTACCCGTGGGAAGGGACCCTCTACGAAAAGGCAAAGACAGAGCAGGAAGAACAGCTTGAGACGCTGCTTGCGCAGGCTACGGAACAGGAAGGACAGACGGAAGAGACCGCAGAGGAACCTGTGAGCACGGAACCCGCGCAGGAAGAGGAAACAGCATCGGAAGAAGCAGCTACATCAGAAGAAGCAACCGCATCGGAAGAAGCGGCAGAGGAAACAGAGGAACAGGAAGAAGCGTCTGTCGTAGAGAAGATACCGGAAGAGGAGGGCTTAAAAGAAGGAGAAGTCCTTGTCGATCCGGAGAACGAGACGCACCTGACGAGTCTCTCCATGCCGGAGGGTGTCGGAGACCCGGTGATGGGCGCAACCGACTACGGCGTGGCGGGGGCTCCGTACCTGTCGCCTGCGGGGACGGTCTTTAATACCGACACGGCGGGACCCTTTGCGGAGAACGGAGAGTACTATCTCTTCCGCGCGGTCAACGAAGAATACTTTTCGGACGCTCTGATCGTGGGAGACAGCCGGACGGTCGGACTGCGCGACTTCGGCGGCATGCGCGACTGCAGTACGGTCCTTGCAAAGGAGTCTCTCAACATCTTCAACCTGTTTACCAAACAGCTTGAATATACGACCCGAAACGGAGAAGTAGCTACGACCACATTGCTCGACCTGCTCCTTACCAAGCAGTACCGCAAAGTCTATCTGTCGGTCGGCATCAACGAACTTGGCACGCCTGACACAAAGGCTTATTATCAGAAATACAGAGAGGCGATCGCCGTCATCAGGCAGCTCCAGCCGGATGCCATCATTTACATGCAGGGCATCATGCACGTGACAAAGGCGCTGTCCTCTACGGATAAGGTGTTCAACAACACCAGCATCGTGCAGCGCAACATCGCGATCGAAACGCTCGCGAACGGCCACGACATTTTCTATCTGGACATGAATCCGGAGTTCTGTGATGAGAACGGCGACCTTTATGCGGATCTCTCCAACGACGGGATCCATCTGAAGGCATCTGCCTACAACACCTGGCGGGATTATCTGATGACGCATGCCGTCTACCGCGATGCGAATGATTTTACGGGGCTTGGGCCCATTGAAGAAGGGGTAAAGATCCCCGGTGTAACGGTTCCCCTGGAAGAGGAAGCACAGGAATGATACAGCGTAAAGGTGTTCTGCAAAACCGAATCGGTCTGCTTCTTGCCATGCTGCTGCTTACGGCGGCAGTGCTTTCCGGCTGCAGCGGCAGCGGGATCAAGGAACGCCGGGCGGCCGCAGAGACTGCGCTGAAGAACAAGGATTATCAGACGGCCGCGGACGAATACACACAGTTGATCGCTTCCGGCGGACAGCTCGAAGAGGCGTACCGGGGACTCGGCGTAGCGAGAATGGGACTCGGCGAATACGAGGAAGCAAAGGAAGCGCTGCTCCAGTCGCTTGCAAACGGCGGCATCCTTCCGAAAGAGAGTTCCTACGATACGAATTATTATCTGGCGGCCTGCTGCTACAAGCTCGGAGAGGTGGACGAAGCGATCGCGATCTACGATGCGATTCTTAACCTCCGGGATAAGGACATCGATGCGTATGAACTGCGCGGAACGGCAAAGCTCCAGAAGAAGGACGAAGCCGGGGCCCGCGCGGATTTCGACAAGGCGTTTTCGCTTGCCTCCGGCAGTTTTGACAGGATCCTTTCCTACTATGAGATCCTCTCGGAATACGGGATGGAGGAACTCGGCAGGGGTTATCTGGAAAAAACGCTGGCTGACAACGACAAGGCACTGACGGATTACGAGAAGGGAAGACTTTATTATTATCTCGGAGATTACGCGCAGTCCAAGACCTTTTTGGAACAGGCAAGAGCTGCCAACGGCGACTACAGAACCTGCTCCGCGCTCGGGCAGACCTACGAAGCGCTCGGAGATTACAATTACGCGATCAGCGTGTACGAGACCTATCTCGATACGGACAAGTCTCATGTGGAGATCTACAACCGTCTGGGCCTGTGCCATATGAAGATGGAGAATTATGCAGACGCGCTCCGTGCGTTTGAACAGGGGAAAGCCACAGGCGGGACGGAGGCGATGCAGGACATTTCCTATAACGAGATCGTAGCGCATGAGTATCTGGGCGAATGGAAACAGGCGGCCCTCCTCATGGAAACCTATCTTCAGAATTACCCGAATGACGAAACGGCGCAGAGAGAGTATGTGTTTTTGAAGACCAGATAGGGGGAAAGATGATTCAGAGATTAATGGATGCCATCAGAGAAAAGAAAGCACCGGTCGTAGTTGGTCTGGACCCTTCGCTTTCTTTTTTGCCGAAGTCCCTTCTTTGCGGGGAATCGGAAAAGGAGATCGCGGACGCTTTTTACGCCTTCAACAGGGAGTTGATCGACGCGACCTGTGACCTGGTCCCTGCGGTCAAACCGCAGATCGCGATGTATGAAGCATATGGAACAGAGGGCCTGAAAGCCTACGAGAAGACGATCCGTTACGCGCAGGATAAGGGACTGATCGTCATCGGCGATATCAAGCGCGGCGACATCGGATCGACGTCGGAAGCCTACGCGAAGGCGCACCTCGGCGACGCCTTTCATGCGGACATCGTGACCGTGAATCCGTATCTGGGAAGCGACGGGATCGATCCGTTTATTGACGTGTGCAATCAAAGAGACAAAGGAATCTTCGTCCTGGTCAAGACGTCCAACAAAAGCGGGGCGGAGCTTCAGGATCAGACGCTGCAGGACGGCCGGAAGGTCTATGAACTGATGGCGGATCTGGTCAGTGCCTGGGGAGAGAAGTCCATGGACGGCGCCTACAGCAATGTCGGCGCGGTGGTCGGAGCGACCTGGCCGGAGGAAGCAGGGCTCTTAAGGGCACGGATGCCGCATACCTTCGTTCTGGCACCGGGATACGGCGCACAGGGGGCGACGGCAAAGGACCTTTCGGGATTCTTTGACGGGAACCGGGAAGGCGTCATCATCAATTCCTCGCGCGGCATCATTGCGGCCTATAAGAAGGAAGAGTATGTAGCGTTCGGAGAAGCACGGTTTGCGGAAGCGGCCAGAGAAGCAACGATCGCCATGATCACGGAGATCCGTGATGTGATGAAAGGATTATGATGGAAAACTATCAGAAGGTATTTATTGATTTCATGCTGGAAACGGGAGTCCTGCAGTTCGGGGACTTTACCTTAAAGAGCGGGAGAAAATCGCCGTTTTTTATGAACGCGGGCGCCTATGTGACAGGAGAGGAATTGTTCCGTCTCGGCGACTTTTACGCGCAGGCGATCCATGCGCGGTTCGGGCTTTCCTTTGACGTGCTGTTCGGCCCCGCGTACAAGGGGATCCCGCTTGCCGTGGCCTGCGCCATTGCACTGCATCAGCGCTATGGGAAGGAAGTGCGCTACAGCAGCAACCGCAAGGAAGAAAAGGACCATGGGGATGCCGGTATCCTTTTGGGCAGTAAACTGAAAGACGGCGACAGGGTCCTCATCATCGAAGACGTCACCACCTCCGGCAAGTCGATCGCGGAGACGGTCCCGATCTTAAAGGCCCAGGCGGATGTCGACATCGTCGGTCTGAT
>JAGAHC010000111.1 GCA_017627275.1 Lachnospiraceae bacterium | reverse complement strand
TCTGCTGTGCGCTTCCCTTATGGGGACGCTTGCTGTGAAACGAAAAAGAGCCTGACTTCTTTTTGACCCGGAAAAATGTGTCAAAATGAAATGAAAAATGGAGTGCAACGGCATAAAATAAGACAAATAAGATATGAGGTAAAAAGAATGAAAGACGCAAACTGCATTTTTTGTAAGATCGCGAACGGGGAGATCCCGTCACGGACCGTGTACGAGGATGAACAGTTCCGGGTGTTCCTGGACCTTGGTCCTGCGACCAGGGGCCACGCCCTGGTCGTGCCGAAGGATCATTATGCGGATCTGTTTGCCATACCGGAGGACGTCCTTGCGAAAGCGGCACAGACCGCACAGAAGGTCGGCGCTTCACTGAAGGAGAAGCTGCAGGCCGACGGCGTGAACATCGTGCAGAACAACGGCGCGGCAGCAGGGCAGACCGTCGATCATTTCCATATCCACATCATTCCCCGCTACAAGGATGACGGACAGACGATCGGATGGAAGCCGGGCGAACTGACGGATGCGGCGGCGGAGGAGATACTGGGAGCACTTTCCGCGGAGAAAAAGTGAGGTTGGCTCATATGAAGAGAAATCAGTTCATCATCGTTTCTGTGATGTTCATACTCATCACGGCAGCTGTATTCGGCGACAAGGCCTACGCTGCGGGCACTATCACGGACCAAAGCGGAAACACTTATACCACCCTGGCGGCCGCGCTCAGCGGAAACCCCAGCGAGCTGACCATAAGCGGGGAAATCGATAACGGCGGAAATCAGATCGTTATCTCACCCACCGGGCCGCTTACGATCGTACTGGACGACGCTTCCTTTACAGACAGTATAAGGGTCACCAATACGGCCGCCCTTGAGATCAGGGGAAACGGCACATTTAAGGGTATCCTTCGCTTTGAAGGCACCGGAGACAAGGTCATGGGCGACGGGAGCGGAGATATCAAGGTCGTGGATCCCGGCCATATGGAGATCGCGGAAGGGAAAATGACGGTAAACAGCGATGTCACCGTAGCCGCGGGCACGCAGCCGGGCCTTACGATCCTGGGGACGGCGGATGTCATTGTGGACGGCGGCAGCTACAGCAGCCGGTACCAGGCGATACAGGTGCGCGGCCCGGCCAGGGCAGCCCTGAAGAACATAGAAGAGATATACAGCGCCGACGAAGCAGGCGCTGCCGTTGAAGCGCTGTGGGGAGCCAAGATCTCAGAGATCACAAACTGCACGATCAGCGGAGGAAAATACGGGATATGGGCCACCTATCAGTACCCTCTCGGAGCCAGCCGGGAAGAGAGCACCACGTCCATTGATAAAATCGCAGGCTGCCATATCACCAGCAGAGCAACAAACGGACAGCCGGCAGGGATCCATGCAAATGAAACGCTTTTCTATAACGGCTATGTGCGGATCGGGACGATAGAAAACTGCACCATTACGGCAAACGCAGGCAGCATTTACGGCGGAGGCATTTACGCCGCCTATCCGGTAAGTACGGATGCTACGAGGCTGGATCAGGAAAGCTGGAAGCACGTGACGATCGATTCCGTCAAAAACTGTACGATCACGGCGAACAATTCGGCGTCCGGCATCGTCAGCGCGGGTGCCACAATAGGCGATCTGGAAGAGAATACAGTGGAAGCTACGGGGAACGGAAGGGGCGTCAATCTCTACTTCGGAAAGGTCGGCAATATTGTCGGCGGAACCTACAAATGCCCCAATGCCACCGGGGGATCCGTCATCGGCAACGCGCAGGGAGTCGTAGGAGATATTACAGGGGTCAGGCTGCAGGGAAACTACGCGGGCATCGTCAACAGCCTATATGAAAGCGATCGTGAGAACACCGGCATCATCGGCAATATAACGGACTGCAGCATTGAAGCAAAAAACAACGCAGGCATCAGTAATAATAACGGCACTATGGGCAACATCAGCAACTGTACGATCACTTCCGATGCGGCGACAGGAGGCAATGCCATTGCATCTGTTTATAACGCCGGCGGCAGAATAGGAGATATAGAAGGATCCGCTATAAGTTCCCGGGCTTCCTACGGGATCCTTAATTCCGCCGGTACGATCAAGGGGATCAAAGACTGCACCATAAATGCGGAAGCACAGACAAACTTCGGCAGAGCGGTCAGGAACCTTAATCAGGGAGAGATCACGGACGGTATAAAAAGCTGCACGATCAGTGCCGGGTATGTGGGGATCAACAACCATACGGCGGCCTCGACCACTGCGGCGCCGAGTGCCAGCAGGATAGGCGGTGTCGAAAACTGCGCGATAACGGTCTCGGGACTACCCGACGGAAAAGGCTGGGGCGTTCTGAACGAGGGTGGTATCGTGGATCATGTCAAAGACTGCAATGAGATCACAGCACCGGTGGGGGTCTGCAATTACGGCGTGATGGATACGGTCTCCGGTAATACGATCCATTCCGTAAAGACAGGGATCGAAGTCAACGGCAGCGCGAAGCAATACGCCTATTATGAAGGAAAGACGGAAACGCTCTCTGACAATATCGTGGAAAGCAGCGCGGCTGAGGCCGTAAGAGTCGCCGCCGGCGGAAGACTGGGCGGGATCACGAGCGGCACTTACGTCGGAGAGACGAACGGCGTCACCGATGAGGGCACGTTGAACAGCATCACCGGAGATCCGGTATTCTGGGGCAGAACGGGATACGCGGTCGATAACACAAAGGAAGAAGCAGCGATCACCATTGAGCCGGGGATCAGTCCCGCGCTCCACGGCAGCGCCAGATACAAAGGCGCCGGCACAGCTGCGAATGAGCAGATCGCAGACCCGGGCAAAGATACCTATCCGGAATACGAACCCCAAAATATTCGTTATTCTATGAGCTTCGGCACGACACCCGTCGACGGACTCGGAGACGGATTCCACTACCTGACGGTCAACTGCACCGTTACATATGACGCCAACGGCGGCGACGGCGATATGAGCGACAAGAAATACGAAGGAGAGTGGACCGATAGCCTGAAGGCAGAAAGCAATGTGTTCACCCGTGAAGGCTACACGTTTGCCAAATGGAATACCGAAGCGGACGGAAGCGGCACATCGTACAGCGCGGGCGACGTTTTGCAGTTAAACAAAACGGATATCCGCCTGTACGCGCAGTGGGAGGAAAAAGAAGAGGAAGAAAACCCGAAGGAGAAATACACCATCACCTACAGACTGGACGGCGGCACCTATAACGGCAGCACGGAGGATATAAAGGAAGTCCATGAAGACGGGACGACGATAAAGATCCATGAGGCGCCGGAAAGAAAAGGCTATACATTCCTGTACTGGGAAGGATCCCGGTACGACCCGGGAGACGAGTATAAGGTGAAAAAGGATCACACCTTCACCGCAAAGTGGAAAAAGAAGGCATCCGGCGGCGATTCCGGCAGCAGCATGCCGTCTGCGCAGCCGCCCGCAACACCGACAGAGGAAGAACAGCCGGCTCAGGAGACCGTGCAGGAGACCGTGATGAAGGAACCGGTCAGGGAAGTCGGGCGTCCGGAACCCCGTCTGGAGACCGGTGACGAAAAGCAGCTCCGCCTCTGGCAGGGACTTTTGATTCTCTCGGTCTGCGGACTGATCGCATTTGTAAGGAAAAACAGGAGAGGAGACCCCGCTACAAAAGACGGTCCATGATCTTGAAAGGAAAAAGGCATTCAGGCGTGTCGCTGTTACTATAACGATTATTAGGCCGCAGACTGCATACTTCAGAAATTGACAAAGAAATCCTGCTTTACTATAATGAATTTCGCTGCAATTGAATACGGAACATTTATTGTTCAGCAAGTGGAGTAGTACTCAAGAGGCTGAAGAGGCGCCCCTGCTAAGGGTGTAGGTCGGGAGACCGGCGCGAGGGTTCAAATCCCTCCTACTCCGTAGAAAAAGGAACCACCTTCTGAAGAAAGTGGTTCCTTTGTGTCAGCGGGTGTGTCAAAAGGGACGGTTCTCTTTGACACACTTTTTGACACATTAAAAGGAACCACTCTCCCTGAGGAAGTGGTCCCTTCGCTTTCAAACCAGAGTCCCGGCGATGTTTAGGAAGCGGCGCTTCCGCCGCGAATCGTCAGCTCGCCGCGCAGGTTCATCTCCATCTTTTCCTTGATTACAGAGGCGTCGTCCTCGCGGGAGAAAAGATAATACAGTTTGGCGACGGCCGCTTCCGTTGTCATATCGTAGCCGCTCACGGCGCCTGCCTTCTTCAGAACGCTCGAAGTCTCATAGGCGCCAAGCGAAACGGATCCCTTCAGGCACTGCGAGCACACGGTGAGGATGGTTCCGTTCCGGAACGCCTTCTCGATGATCGGCAGCAGCGCATCTCCGTCACCCGGGATATTGCCGGCGCCGAAGCCCTCGATCACGATGCCGCGCAGCTTCTCCGTCATGATGTTTTCAAACAGATCGAACTGAATGCCGGGAAAGACCTTCAGGACGCCGATCGGGATCGGCTTGAGCAGCTGCAGATGAAATGCCCCTTCTTGTATAGGAAGAAACGCGGACTCGTTATACTTGACATCGATCCCGACGCTGGCAAGGTGCTGATAGTTGGGCGAGTGAAAGGCGCTCAGCCCGTCGGAAGAATCCTTCGTCGCCCGGTTCCCGCGAAACAGCCGGTTGCCGAAGTACAGGCAGACCTCGCGGACCCTGTGCTCTCCGGCGATCATAAGGGAAGTGATCAGATTCTCCCTGCCGTCGCTCCGCAGCTCGCAAAGCGGGATCTGCGATCCCGTCAGGACCACGGGCTTTGCCAGATTCTCCAGCATAAAGGAAAGCGCGGAAGCCGTGTAGGCCATCGTATCCGTACCGTGCAGCACAACGAAGCCGTCGTAATCGTCGTAGTGATCGGCGATCGTCTGACCGATCTTGTTCCATTCCTCCACCGTCATATTGGAGGAATCCAACAGCGGATCCATCTCGATCATGTCCCAGAGAGGGAGCTGCGCAGAGTGAAGATCCGTGATCGCATCCAGCGCTGTTTTGAAGTATCCGCTCTTGGGTGCGTAGCCATTTGGCGTGGGTGTCATTCCGATGGTGCCGCCGGTGTAAACAATCAGAACTTTACTTTTCATAGTGCCTTCATTATAGTAAAAAAGCCGCTAAAAATCAGGCTTTGAAAAACTTTAAAAAAAACGAAAAAAGTTGTTGACTTCGTCTGGAAAGAGTAGTACTATATCAAAGTCGCACTTCGGACAAGGGTGCGTAGTCCGCCACGCGGAAATGCCCACAATATCTGGTGTTTTGGCACCTCGGGCAACGAAATTTTACAGAAGAATAACGAAT
>JAGAHC010000110.1 GCA_017627275.1 Lachnospiraceae bacterium | reverse complement strand
TTCAGATACAGGACGGAGTTGCCCTCCGACAGGACAAAGTCCGGGGCGATGATCCGCTTGATGTGATAGAGCGCATCGCGCAGGTTCTTGCGGGCGCTTGTCTCATCGCAGTCCGTCCAGAGGATGCTGATGGCGGCGGAGCGCATGATGCGCTTTTCGACGCAGAGGTAGTAAAACAGCCCCTCCACCTTTTTATAAGGGAAGGCGACCGGCCGGTTGTTGACCAGGACCTCCGGGGTGCCGAGTAAACGGACGGTATAGATGTTTTTCGTTTCTGCTGCTGCCAAGAAAACCTCTCCCTGTATCAGAATTCCGCACAATTATGCAGGTTTTCATTATAAAGTGAAAATGCGTCGAATTCAACGGGAGCAGGGGTCGACATTTTATCGACGGAGGATTCCTTTTAATAATGATGTAGGATTGTGCACTCAGTAGAATCTTTATAAAACGTTGTGTAAGAGGAGGAAGAAACCATGGTATTGGTAGACGGAAGCAGCCTTACGATTGAACAGCTGGTCTCTGTAGCAAGAAACGGCGAGAAGGTCGGATTAAGCGCTGCGGGCAAAAAGAACATCGAGCGTTCCCGCAAGATCGTGGAAGACAAGATCAAAGCCGGCAACGTCATTTACGGATTAAACACGGGCTTTGGCAAGTTTTCGAATGTTGCCATTTCGGATAAGGATCTCGACAAACTGCAGTACAACCTCATCGTGTCCGACGCTGTCGGTGTGGGCGATCCCTTCCCGACAGACGTGGTGCGGGCGATCATCCTGCTCCGCGTGAACGCGCTGGCAAAGGGCTTTTCCGGCATCCGTCTGGAGACCGTAAAGACCATGATCGAGATGCTCAACCGCGGCGTCCATCCGGTCATTCCGGAAAAGGGATCGGTCGGTTCTTCCGGCGACCTCTGCCCGCTGGCGCACATGGTCATGCCCATGATCGGCGAAGGCGAAGCGGAATATAACGGCAAGGTGATGAGCGGAAAAGCGGCCATGAAGGCAGCAGGCATCCCGACCATCACGTTAAAGGCCAAGGAAGGCCTGGCGCTCATCAACGGCACCTGCGCCATGCTCGGCGTGGGCGCGCTGGCAGTCTACGATGCCGGCATCGTTTTAAAGACGGCGGACATCGCGGCGGCGCTGACGTGCGACGCGCTCGAAGGCATCACCGACGCGTATGATCCGAGGATCCAGAAGGTACGTCCGCACAAGGGACAGATTCAGACGGCCGCGAACCTGTTAAAGATCTTAAAGGGCAGCAAGCAGACGACGAAGCAGGGCGAGACGCACCTGCAGGATGCCTACACGCTGCGCTGCATTCCGCAGATCCACGGCGGCAGCCGCCAGGCTTACGACTACGTACGCGGCGTTGTCGAGACCGAGATCAATGCCGTAACGGATAACCCCCTCATTTTCCCGGACAACGGCGACATCTTCTCCGGCGGCAACTTCCACGGACAGCCGGTGGCGATCGCCATGGATACCCTCGGCATCGCGATGGCAGAGTACGCCAACGTTGCCGAGCGCCGCATCGAGAGAATGGTCAACCCGCAGCTTTCGGGGCTCCCGGGCTTCCTGTGCGTAACGGAAGGCATCCAGGACGGCTTCATGGTCCTGCAGTATGCCGCGGCAGCGCTCGTTTCCGAGAACAAGGTGCTTGCGCACCCGGCCAGCGTTGACTCCATCCCGACCTCTGCCAACCAGGAAGACCATGTCTCCTTCGGCACCATCGCCGCCAGGAAGGCAGCCACCATCATCAACCACACGCAGAACGTCCTTGCCATGGAGCTGATCATCGCTTCGCAGGCCGCAGACTTCAAGGATCCCAAGAAGCTCGGCAAGGGCAGCAAAGCCGCCTACCAGTCGGTCCGCAAGGACGTCACCTTCATGGATGACGACCGCGCGATCTACAAGGACACCGAGAAGATCCTGAAACAGGTTCAGTCCGGCAAGATCGTCGACGTCGTCGAAAAAGCCGTCGGCAAACTGGGTTAATCAGATTCACAAGCAGGCCTGACCTGTACACGGCCGCCCTCCGGACTTCCGGCGGGCGGCCGCCTTTTCACGGAATGTGACAGAGGGGGTGTGTCAAAAGGGACGGTTCTCTTTGACACACTTTATCATCGGGGTAGGTCAGTGACGGCTTCCACAAAGTGTGTCAAAGAGAACCGTCCCCTTTGACACAAAGGAACCACCCAAGTGGCGGTTTTTTTCCGATTACGATACAATATAGGTAATATTTTGCGAATTGTTCGGTGTAAAAGATGAAGAAATAATGATGCGAGGAGATCAGCCATGG
This sequence comes from Lachnospiraceae bacterium, assembly GCA_017627275.1. Taxonomy (GTDB): domain Bacteria; phylum Bacillota; class Clostridia; order Lachnospirales; family Lachnospiraceae; genus CAG-791. The sequence continues at coordinate 22,442 of JAGAHC010000110.1, read as the reverse complement.
GAAATCGCGACGAATCATTATCCAATCAGGAACAGATCGACCTGCGGAAGCAACTGCAGGGCCTCTTTCATGATTATAATCTGCTCGGGAAAAAGATCCTGGAAATGAGTGAAAGCCTGGTGGCATCGGTGCCATCGCCCCTTCCGGAGGACGAGCGGCCGATGTTCTATGAGGTCGTGGTTCCGGAGCACTCGGAAAAAGCGGACAAGACCATCGGGGAGCTGCGCTTCTGGCAGGCCACGGCGGCAACCATCGTTGCCATCAAGCGGGGCGGGAAAATGCAGATCTCGCCGGGCCCCTATACGACACTGCGGGCAGGGGACACCCTGATCTATGTCGGACCGCCTTCCTCCGCGCAGGCGGTCCCGAAGTTCTTCCTGACCGGCAAGGCGGAGAGCACGCTCTTCCAGATCCAGGAGCAGATCAGCGCGGCGGTCCATATGCGCGAGGTCGCGACCGTGGCGGAGGCGCTCGGCGCGCGGATCGGGGACATCAAGGACTTTGTGGCGATGACTAAGGGAATGACCAACCATTCCTATCTGTTCTCCTGCAAGGGGATCCACTATATCCTGCGCATCCCGGGCGAGGGTACCGCGAATCTCATCGATCGCGTCCAGGAGGAAGAGGTATACAGGGCGATCGCCGGTACCGGCATCTGCGACGACGTCGTTTACCTGAATCCGGCGAACGGCCTGAAGGTCACGCGCTTCCTGGAGGGCGTGCGCACCTGTGATCCGTACAACGAGGATGACCTGATCAAATGCATGGATCTGCTCAGACACTTCCATCAGATCAGACTGCACGTCGGGCACGAATTCGATATCTTCGGGGTGATCGAAAAGTACGAGTCGTTGTGGAACGGCGCGCCGTCCGTTCATGAACACTACCGGCGGACCAAGGCCAACGTTATGAGCCTGCGTCCGTATATCGAGGCGCACCGCGGGGAACTCTGCCTGACGCACATCGACGCGGTGCCGGACAACTTCCTGTTTTATCCGGAGGACGGCAGGGAAGAGCTGCAGCTGATCGACTGGGAGTATGCCGGCATGCAGGATCCGCACGTGGACATCGCGATGTTCTGCCTGTACAGCATCTATGACAAAGAGCAGGTCGACCACCTGATCGACATCTACTTCGAAGGAAAATGCGATCCCGCGACTAGGATCAAGATCTACTGCTACATCGCTGCAGCGGGTCTGCTTTGGAGCAACTGGTCTGAATACAAGCGGATCTTAGGTATAGAGTACGGCGACTATGCGAAGTATCAGTATGAGTACGCCAAAGACTACTACAGATACGCCAAAGAGGGAATGGAGACCCTCTGAATCAAATTAAAAAAAGGAACCAGTCTGGTTCCTTTTTTATTGCTTAAAATGTTTTATTTCTTGCAGCAGCTTCCGGATTCCGGACAACCGATGCATTTGGCGCCGCTCTTTTTCGACTTCACGATGTAGCGTACCGCGAAGAAGACGATCAGGACGACGGCAAGGAGAGCGATGATCGTTGCCATATTCATAACGAAAACCTCCTTTCCCTATTATGCGGGAATTTTCCCGCCGTGCAAAGCGTACTGACGATCGAAGTCCGCGCGGATCCTGCGGGAGATCATGAAGACGACGCAGGCCATGACCGCGATGGCGATCAGTCCCGGCACGAAGCCCTGTCCGAGGTGTCCTTCCGTGATGAGGGTACCGATCTGGTAGACCAGGAAGGCCACGGTGTAACCGGTGCAAAGCTGCAGGCCGATGGCGCACCACAGCCAGCCCTTACTCTGCATCTCGGAGTTCATGGCGCCGATGGCTGCGAAGCAGGGCGGCGTATACAGGTTGAAGAAAAGATACGCCAGCGCGCTGACAGTCGTTAAGCCCATCGCGACGGAGATCTCATTTGCGCCGCCGACCATCGCCAGCTCATCCACATCGATGAAGTTCGTAAGCCCGTACACAACGGCAAGTGTACCGACAACGTTCTCCTTGGCGATAAAGCCGGTGATGGCTGCGGCTGCGAGCTGCCATGCACCGAAGCCGAGCGGAATAAGAAGAAGGGCGAAAGGGGATGCAATGGATGCAAGAATGGAAGTGTGTTCCATACCTTCTTCAACAGCCCGGAAACTCCAGTCATAACTCTGCATCAACTGTACGACGAGGTTGCAGACCAGGATGATAGTAGCGGCCTTGATGATGTAGGCCTTCGCGCGCTCCAGCATGGAGAAGAAAGCTCTCTTGATGCTGGGGATCTTATACTTGGGCAGTTCCATGATAAAGAACGATTTTCTGTATTTGTAGCCGGTGACGACCTTTACCAGCAGCGCGCCCAGGAAAATAAGGACCAGTCCCAGGAAATAGCTGACGGTGCTGACCCAGCCCGCGCCGGCAAAGAATGCGCCGGCAAACAGCGCGATGACAGGGACTTTCGCGCCGCAGGGGATGAAGGTCGAGAGCATCGCGGTCGCGCGGCGTTCTCTTTCGTCACGGATGGTGCGGCAGGCCATGATGGCGGGGATGCCGCAGCCGGTGCCGATGATGACCGGGATTACGGACTTGCCGGAAAGGCCCACGCGCTTAAAGATGGGATCCATCACGGCGCTGACACGGGCCATGTAGCCGCAGTCTTCCAGCAGCGCGATCAGGAAGTACATCACCATGACGAGCGGCAGGAAACCGACGACCGCGCCGACACCGCCGATGATGCCGTCGGCAACGATGGTGGTGAGGATGGCCGGGGAGTCCGCCATTTTCTCAGTGACCCATTCCTGGAAGCCTTCGATGTAGCCGACCAGCCAGTCCGCCACGAGGGGACCGAGCCACGCCTGCGAGATCGTAAAGACCAGCCACATGACGGCCGCGAAGATCAGGATGCCGGACACTTTGTTGAGCAGGATCGAGTCCAGTCTGTCCTCCGCATTGCTCTTGCTGGAAAGCGTCTGTCTCGTCTCCACCTGGGAAACGATGTCATTCACAAAAGAGAAGCGCTTTCTGTCTTCCGCGTCGACCTGGTTCTTGTCATGCAGATCGATGTCCGCCTGCACGTACGGCGCAACCTGTCCTTTGCCGTTTAAGGAAATGGCTTTGTCGACCAGCTCCTTCAGGCCGCTGTTCGTCTTCTCGGTGGAAACGGTTTTGATGACGGGGCAGCCGAGTTTCTGCTCGAGCGCCGCGACATCGATGACCGTGTTTTCCTTTTCGTTGATGTCACTCTTGTTGAGCGCGACGACAACGGGAACGCCCAGTTCCAGCAGCTGCGTCGTGAAGAAAAGGCTGCGGCTCAAGTTGGTCGCGTCCACGATGTTGATAATGGCATCGGGATGTCTTTCGCGCACGTACTCACTGGTGATACCCTCTTCCGGGGTAAACGGTGACATGGAGTAGGCGCCCGGAAGGTCAACGGCGATGACTTCCTGCCCGTGCGAGTACTCCTCCTTTAACGGGCTTTCCTTTCTTCCGACGGTGACGCCGGCCCAGTTCCCGACTTTCTCGCTCATACCGGTAAGCGCGTTGTACATCGTGGTCTTACCGCTGTTGGGATTGCCGGCAAATGCGATTCTCATAATTGATTACTCCTCCTTACACTATAATTGCGCCGGACAGAAGACTGTCCAGGTTGTAACGGGCGTCTTTGATGACGACCACACAACTGTCCTTCTTTTTGGAGATCACGGTGATGGGTTCTCCGCTGTAGCATCCCAACCGGAAGAGAAAGGCATTCATGTCCTCGTCATCGGTCTGGATCTCTTTGATGGTGTACGTTTTTTCAGGTTCTGCTTCGAGCAGCGTCATCCCTTGCCTCCTTTTTTCAGCAAAGACGTTATAATAATGTAACTACAGTTAAACATTTCTAACTTCAGTTAATTCTATCTAACCGGAATGAGACTGTCAACCGCAAGCCCTGCTGCACACGGCTCAACATTTTGTGGTACTATGAAGGGGCATTTTGGAAAAAACGGAAAGGAAGGACGCAATGCAAAACAAAAACCGCGAGCAGATCCACAGGATAGCGGACATTCTGGAAAACGAAGAACTGATCCGGGACGGCAAGGTGTATCTCGGGTTTGAAAAACTGGTGCAGGACATGATCTATGCTTTTTTAAGCGCCATGTTCCCTGCCTTTTACGGAAAAGATACGCACATCAGCAGAGAGCGCAATCTGGAGAAGGCAAATGATCTTCTGACGGACGCGCTGATGTTCGTGCTGGAAGACGAAGCAAAGGTCGAAGAGAACGTAAAGAAACTGTTCGACGGTCTGCCGGAGATCTACCGGATCATCAAGACCGACATTCAGGCAGCCTACGAAGGCGACCCTGCGGCCAAGGGCTTTGAGGAAGTGATCCTTTCCTATCCGGCATTCAAGGCGATCTGCATCTACCGCATTGCGCATGAACTGTATCAAATGCAGATCCCGCTCCTGCCGCGCGTGATGACGGAATACGCGCACCGCATCACCGGGATCGACATTCACCCCGGTGCCACCATCGGAGAATATTTCTTTATCGACCACGGGACCGGCGTCGTCGTCGGCGAGACCACGACCATCGGTCATCACGTTAAACTCTATCAGCACGTCACGCTGGGCGCGAAGAGCTTTGCCGTGCAGGAGGACGGGACGCTCGTCAAAGGCTTAAAGCGTCATCCCGACATCGGCAACCACGTCGTCATTTATTCCGGCGCGACGATCCTCGGCGGTAAGACCTCGATCGGCGATCACTGCGTGATTGGCGGCAACGTCTGGCTCACCTCTTCGCTTCCCGCGGGAGAGACCGTCACCGTCCGCGTGGAGCAGTCGTGACGGAGAGAAGAGAAGCAATGATGCTGCAGACCATACGGCTTTCCGAAGACAGAAACAGCCTGATCATTCTGGATCAGACGCTGCTTCCCGGAGAGACCCATTACCTCCACTTGCAGACGGCGGAAGAGATCCACGAAGCCATCTATAAACTGCGGGTGCGCGGGGCCCCGGCCATCGGCGTGACGGCAGGCTACGCGCTTGCCCTTTTGGGGAGCCGTCTGCAGGAAGATTCCAAAGATTCCTTTCTTACCGCGCTCCGAAAAGAAAAAGATTACCTCGCCTCCGCAAGACCGACCGCCTACAACCTGTTCTGGGCGCTTGCGCGGATCGAAGAGAGCGCGAAGAAGAAACTGACAGAAGACCCGGAGAACATCGAAGCTGCCAGGGAAGCGATGATGGAAGAGGCCTTTGCCATTCACAGGGAAGACGAAGACATCTGCACCCGCATCGGTGAGATCGGCTTTTCCCTGTTAAAGAAAGGCGACGGGATCCTTACGCACTGCAACGCGGGAAGACTGGCCACCTCCGGCAGCGGCACCGCGACGGCGCCGATGTACGCTGCGCTTGCGCACGGCTGGGGACGGGAAGACTTCTGTGTATACTGCGATGAAACAAGACCGCTCCTTCAGGGCGCGCGGCTGACGGCATACGAGCTTTCGAGCGCGGGGATCCGCACGACGCTGCAGTGCGACAACATGGTGTCGTCCCTGATGGCGGAAGGCAGGATACAGATCGTCTTTGTCGGCTGCGATCGTGTGGCCGCAAACGGAGATGCCGCCAACAAGATCGGGACGAGCGGCGTCGCGATCCTGGCGCGTCATTACGGGATCCCGTTTTATGTCTGCGCGCCTTCATCCACCATCGACCTTTCGACGCCGACCGGCAGGGAGATCCACATCGAGCAGCGCCCCGGCGAAGAAGTCACGGACATGTGGTACAAGGAGAGGATGGCGCCGCAGGACATCGAGGTGTACAACCCCGCCTTCGATGTGACGCCGCACGAACTCATCACCGGCATCATTACGGAAAAGGGACTGGTAAAGGCGCCTTTTGAGGAAGCCTTCCGCAGTCTGTTTTAAGGAGACAGGCAACCGATGAAAGCAGTCATCTTTGACATGGACGGAGTCATCTTCGATACGGAGCAGCGACTCCTCGAATGCTGGCAGGAATATATGGCGAAGCATTTCGGGATGCCGCCGGAAGAAGTGGCGCGCATTTACCCAAAAGTCATCGGGATGAATGACAGTAACGCGAAGGCAAAGCTCCGGGAGATCTGGGGGCAGGATTTCCCCGTGGACGATTTTATCGACGAAACGCTTATAAGGCTCCGGGAACGCAACCGCACGGAGGGGATGCCCCTGAAGCCCGGGGTCCGCGAACTGCTCTCGTATCTGGAGGGTGAAGGGTATCGCATCGGCCTTGCGACGTCCACCAGGGAATCGCTCGCGACGGAAGAACTGCGATCCTGCGATCTCTTCCGGTACTTTGACGGCTGCATGTTCGGAGACCAGTTAAAGAACAGCAAGCCCGCGCCGGACATTTATCTCCTTGCCTGCGACCGTCTGCAGGTAAAACCCGAGAAAACATACGCCATCGAGGACTCCTACTTCGGCATCCGGTCCGCCTCCGCAGCCGGCATGCTTCCGATCATGGTGCCGGATCTTCTGCCGTCAACGAAGGAGACGGAAGAGAAGTGCGTGGCCATCAAAAAAGACCTGCACGAGGTGCAGGCCTATCTTGACTCTCAAAAGGAAGCGCGCTGACGCTTCTTTTTTTTGTGTGATCCTTACTGCGTAAACAGGTTCGTCAGCATGCCGTGGACGACAAAGTTGTAAACGTGGCCGGTGCCCCAGCAGGTGGAAAGCGTGACCATCCGCGGACGCTCCGAGAAATCATATTCGTGCAGCCGCTCTTCGCCGAGCGATTCCAGCTGCACATCGAAGTCCGCTTCGGACAGACGCACATAGGTGTCGTAGCCGTCTTCCCCGTAAAAGCCGTCATAGATGTAACTGTCGACGGGGGTCGTGTGGAAGGCGAAGATCTCGTACTTGTAGACCGTGTCCTTGGTGTAGATATAGAAGAACGGATGCTCGGCATAGGCCTGGAAGCCCTGGAGCGTCGCGAACTTCTTCAAGGAACCGAACATGGTCTCGTTCTTCATGTTGTGGCCGTAGATGAGGGAGTTGGCGTCGGTCAAGTCCCTCGACGCGTAGCAGTCCATAAAGATGCTGCCGGAAGCGTTGGTGTTGCCCTCAAAAGTCCGGTTCAGATATTCGGCATTGTCATGGCTGATGACGACGGGATAGGTCAGATCGTCCAGCGCGGGGATGTGGAGAACGCCGATGAAATCCGGATTGACGGCAAGCAGCCCGTCATAGTCGATCGTGAGATCCGGATAGGTATCTTCCTCCTCCGCGGGCGCTTCTTCCGATGTCTCCTCCTTCGGCTTCTGCACGACGATAAAACGCTCCAGCGCCTTGTACTCGTCGGAAGCTGCCTTGTATTCCAGGAAATCGGACAGGAAGAAGTATCCGGAAATAATGATCAGCGAGAGCAGGGCGATGGGGATCGCATAATAGAAGAACCCGCGGCGGCGCTTGCCGTTCGCGGCGTCGAGCCCCCGGCGGTTGGCTTTGCGCGCGGCCTTCTGCTCTTTCTTCATCGCGCGGAGTTCCTTCTTGGTAAGAGGCGCAGCCTCTTCTTCGTCCCAGTCTTCTTCGAAGACAAGGTCATCCTCTTCGAAACCCTCTTCGTACTCGCCGTCTTCGAAGACCTCTTCCTCGTAGACTTCTTCTTCGTAAGCGCCTTCTTCGGAAGAGCCTTCGTAGCTCTCTTTCGCGGGTGCTTCTTCCGCAAAGATATCCTCTTCGAGATCTACCAGTTCGAAATCGTCATCAAAACGATCGTTATTTCTTTTCATTCGTCTTTTTCCCTGATTATTATGCTTGTAAACGCTCTAAAATACCGTGCTTAACTTTACCATATTCCCGTTTGTTTGTTAATATTAGAGTAATTATTTTGAACAACCGGATACGTTTGGTGTATACTTACACTATATCTACCCGCAAGGAGTTAAAAGAATCATGGCTAAGAAAAAGACCGCGGAAACGGCTGTCCAGAATGCGGATGAAGTGATTCACGTAAAAATGCTGGGATCTTTTTCCCTGAATTATCATGGGCATGAAGTGGCGCTTGGCAGGAATAATTCTGCAAAGTTTATTCAGTTATTACAGATCATGTGGCTGATGCAGGACAAGGGGGTCACCAAGGACCGCCTGATCAGCACGCTGTACGAGCGGGATTCGCTCTCGAACGCGAACAATTCCTTTAACAACCTCGTCTATCAGATGCGCAAGCAGATGATCTCGGCCGGGCTTCCGGATGCGGAATACGTCATCAAAAAAGACAAGCTGTTTTATGCGGACTATACGATCCCGATCGAGGTCGATGCCACGCGGTTCAAAACGCTTTGCGAGCAGGCGGAGACCATGGAGGACGGTCCGGAAAAATATGCCATGTACAGAGAGGCGTTTGACCTGTACGCGGGAGAACTCCTGCCGGAGATCTCGACCGAGCTCTGGGTCATTACGGAGAGTATCTCCTACCGCAAGATGTATGAGCAGTGCGTAGACTGGATGGGACAGTATCTGCGCTCGATCAGCGAATACGACGAGATGCAGGAGATCTTCGGCCGCGCGGTCAGCATTTACAGAGACAACGACTGGCAGATCGATCAGATCGATGCGCTGCTTGCCAAGGGCGAATACAAAGAGGCCTATGCGCTGTATAAGACGACGGTCCACATGTATGCGGACGAGATGGGCCTGCCGCCTTCAGAGAAGCTCCAGGAATGCTTCCGCAAGATGAGCAACAAGCTCACCTCGCTTCCCGGCGAGATCACGGAGATCCAGTCGGATCTTCGCCGCAGCCACGAACTGGTCGACGACGGCAATGCCAACGGCGGCGCTTACTACTGCACGTATCCGAGCTTCGTGGATGCCTACCACATCCTCGGCAGAAACATGGAACGCTCCGGCCAGTCCATCTTTATGATGCTGTGCTCGCTCGTCGATTATGAAGGCAAACAGTTCAGAGACCAGCGCAAGATCAAGACCTACTCCGCCATGTTCCAGGATGTGCTGCAGGAGATCTTACGGCGCGGCGACACCTTCTGCCGTTACTCGCAGACACAGTTCCTGATCCTCCTGGTCGGCACGGCGCAGGAAGGCTGCGAAGTGGTCTACGGCCGGATCGAAGCCAAGGTCCGGGAACTGGTCGGCACACGCGTCAATATCCGTTATAACATTGTTTCGATCGCGGACCTTCCGGAATCCGAGGAAGGCGACGCGGGCTTCAGCAATCGCTGGCACGAGATCGCAGATTAAAGAATGTCCACACCGATAGATTTTGGGAAACATTTCTTAGACTGTTTCTTTCATCAGCAGGATATCGATAAAACCGTAGAGCTCCTCTCGGACGACCTGGTATGGGTCACGTCCAAGGGGCTTTATCATATGCGCACAAAAGAAGAGGTGCGCGCCTTTGTCGCAAAGGAGCTCGAAGACCACACGACGGCCGCGCATGTGGACATCGTTTCCATCATGTCGCCGCCGGGTCCGAGGGAATCCGTCAACGTCGCCTATGAGATCAATCTGGTCCCGGTCGATGCCAAAAAGGGCATCTATCTGCGCGTGGCGACGGCCATCAGACAGGACAGAAAGAAGCAGGAGATCAGCCTCATCATGGTCTCCCACCGCTATGAGAATACCGAAGCCCTGATGAAGGATACAGAGGAACTCTTCGAGAAGATCCGGATGCAGGAGGAGGCGCTCAAAAAGCAGCTGGTCCTTCTTTCCGCGGAAAAGGCGGCACAGGAGAACGCGCTGCAGGAAGAGCTGAACAAGCTGGCGGCGGAGAAGGACGCGCAGGAGCGCGTTTCCGAGACCGTGATCGGGGAAGTGCGCAAGCGCGCCCAGGCGGAAATGGAAAAGCTGCAGAAAAAACTCGAAGAGGAGATCGAAGCCGTCCGCAAACAGGCACAGTCGGAGCTGGAGATCCTGGAGCAGAAGCAGGCGGAGAGACTGAAGTTAGACCGCGCGGAGATCCGGAACGAACTGACGGCGAAGCAGGAACAGGTCGTGCAGGGGATCGAAGAAGAGTACCGGAAAAAGGAAGAGGCGCTGCAGCGGGAGATCACGATCGCGAAGGAAAAGGAAGACGCCCTGCACCAGGAAATGAAGGGGGCAGAGGAAAAAATCGCGGCCCTGTTGAAGGAGAAGGAAGAACTGGAAGACGGGGCGAGGACCCTTTCGGAAGAAAAAGAGGAACTGAACCGGACGCTTGAAAAGGAACGGGCGTCTGCGCTGGCGCTGGAGAAAAAGCTCCGCGACGAGATCGAGGTCCTCGTGCATCATGCGGACACGGCGCTGCAGGAGAAGGAGCGGCACGAAGAGATCTTAAAGCAGAGCTACGGGGACAAGATGCAGATCACGGGAGAGATCGGCCGCGTGGTGGAGCGCCTGAAACAGATGCTGAAGACGGCGGAAGACAAGCAGACCGAGAAGGAAAAGCTTGCCATGAAGGACATGCTTTCCATGATCGGGGCGCTGGCGGTCGAGATGAAGCCTTACGAAAAAACCTTCTCCCTTCCGGATTGTCTGCGCGTGATCGAGTTTTACGCGAAGGCGGACTGCGAAGAAAAGGGCGTCCGGCTCCTGCCGTTTGAAAAAGACGAACGGCTTCCGGAGACGGTGACGGCCGACAAGGCACGGCTCCAGATGGTGTTGTTGAATCTCTTAAGCTTCCTTGCGGACAAGGGGGCGAAGGAGATCCGCGTTTCCGTTGAGGCAGACCGCCCGGTGCGCGGCAAGGTGTACCTGCGCTTCCACATCGAAGACGATCAGGACGTGGTCAGGGAACTGGTCGGGCCCGCCAAAGAGGAACTGTCCTACACGACAACGCTGCTTGGCATGATGGGCGGCGGCATCAAGGTGCAGCGCGTGGAAAAAGAAAATGCCGCAGGGGAACCCTACGGCATGGAAGGCATCGTTACGACCAACCTGTCGGTCTAGATCATTTCAGAAGCGTCACGCGGCTGCCGTTGACTTCCACAGCCGGGATCATACGATTGAGGTACACGTTGAAGCGGGTCACACCGCTTTTTTTGATGCTGGCATTCAGGTTGGGATTGAGGTCCTGGAGCTCTTCCTTTAACTGATGGATGTCCAGTTCTCTGGTGCCGTGGCGCTCGAAGATCCGGCGGATCTGGGTTTCGATCTCTCCGGAGGAGCTGCTCTTCAGAGAGACCCAGACGGCGTTGTCCCGGTTGGTGACGGCCAGGGAATCAAAGTCGGCGAGGTATTCGGAGAGCTTGGTATAGTGATAGTTGCGGATGTCGAAGTCCGGGAAGATCTTGACCAGGCGGGAGCCGATCTCGCCAAGCCCCGTTTCCTTGCCGTCCACGCTGTTGTCCGTGATCATCTTGACGATGGCGTTTTCGATGGTCGCCTGATCCGTGAACGAAGGTTCGCCGGAGGGGTCGCCGTCCGCGTCGTACGAGGCAGAAACGTCTGCCGCGGCGGAAGAGGACTTCGTCTTTTTCGCGGAGGATTTCTTCTTGCTCTGCCTTGCCTTTGCCTGCTTCGTGGGCTCTTCCGCATCGTCATCCACGATGTCCAGGAAGATGAAACGCTCGCAGGAAACGCGGAAGGTCTCCGGGGTCTTGGTCTCGCCCATGCCGATGACGACCTTGCCGGCTTCCCGAAGGCGCGTGGCCAGCTTATTGAAGTCGCCGTCGCTCGAGACGATGCAGAATCCCTGTACGTCGCCGGTATAGAGGATGTCCATCGCGTCGATGATCAGACCGATGTCCGAAGCGTTTTTTCCGGGGGTGTTATTGGGCTGCATGATGGGCGTCAGCGAATAACGCGAAGCGTTTTTAAACCAGGAGTGCAGCCGGTCCTGCGACCAGTCCCCGTACATGCGGCGGATGGTGATCTTTCCGTACTTGGACAGCTCGCTCAGAATGCCGGTGATGTAGCGTGCGCTGATATTGTCCGCGTCGATCAACAGTGCAATATTAATATCTTCCATAAGTGATACCCTTTCGTGATAAGACCGCGCCCGCGGCCGGTTTTTCCTGTTGCATTTTTAGAGTGCTATAATAGGAGCAAGCCTGAAACAGCATGGTCCGAATCTTGCAAATAAGTATAGCATATTCTATGCCTGTGTTTGGGAAGGCGAAAGACAGGGCCCCTGTCAGTCAGGCAAGAAGAGACCCCCGCAGGGGGAAGCGGAGTGAAAGCATGGCAAAGACAAAGAAATATATCTCATGGAATGTAAACGGTCTTCGTGCCTGCGTGGGCAAGGGCTTTCTGGACTTTTTCGAGAAGGAAAAGGCGGATGCTTTCTGCCTGCAGGAGACCAAGCTCTCGGAGGGACAGATCGACCTGGATTTGAAGGGCTACCACCAGTTCTGGAATTACGCGGAGAAAAAAGGCTATTCCGGAACGGCCATCTTCACCAAAGAAGAGCCGCTGTCGGTCGCGTACGGCCTCGGCATAGAGGAGCATGACCACGAGGGCCGCGTCATCACCCTGGAGTTTGCGGACCACTACCTCATCACGCAGTACACCCCTAACTCCAAGGACGAGCTGCAGCGCCTGCCCTACCGCATGACCTGGGAGGACGCCTTCCTTTCTTATGTTAAGAAGCTGGAAAAGAAAAAACCCGTCGTCTACTGCGGCGACCTGAACGTTGCCCATCGGGAGATCGACTTAAAGAACCCCAAGTCAAACCGCGGCCACGCGGGCTTTACGGACGAGGAGCGCGCCAAGTTCCAGGCGGTGATGGATGCCGGTTTTATCGACACTTTCCGGTATTTCTACCCGGATAAGGAGCAGGCCTACTCCTGGTGGTCCTACCGCTTCCGCGCGCGCGAAAAGAACGCCGGGTGGCGCATCGACTACTTCGTCACCTCCGCCGCGTTTGCCCCGCGCCTCAAGGATGCCGTGATCTACTCCGACATCCTCGGGTCCGACCACTGCCCGGTCGGCCTCCTCTTTCAATAAGGAAGGAACCACTCTCCCTGAGATACAAAATACAGACATAGGAGAAAGACAATGGAAAACGAAAACAAGAAGAATCTCGAACCCCCGAAACCGAAGGCGGACGCGTTCCGCGTGGATCTGAATGCGCACAGCCATGTCAAAAAGCTGATCGCGGTGGTCAGCGGCAAGGGCGGCGTCGGCAAGTCCTCGGTAACGGGACTGTGCGCGCTGCACACGCACCGCCTGGGATACAAGACGGCCATCCTGGATGCCGACATCACAGGACCCAGCATGCCGAAGATGTTCAACTTAACACCTTCGGATGTCAGCGTCAATGAGGAGCAGGAACTGGTGCCCGCGCAGACGCCGGGCGGTCTGAAAATGATGTCCATGAATCTGCTCATGGAAGAAGAGACGACGCCGGTCGTCTGGAGAAGCCCCGTCATCACGGGCGCGGTTAAGCAGTTCTGGATGGACGTCTGCTGGGGCGATGTCGACTACATGTTTATCGATATGCCGCCCGGCACGGGCGACGTACCGCTCACCGTCTTTCAGTCCCTGCCGATCGACGGCATCATCATCGTCACCACACCGCAGGATCTGGTCAGCATGATCGTCAAAAAAGCGATCGCCATGGCGCAGATGATGCACATCAAAGTCCTGGGACTGGTGGAAAACATGAGCTATGTCGCCTGCCCGCACTGCGGCGAAGAGATCGCGCTTTTCGGGGAGAGTCATATTGAAGAAGTGGCAAAGAGCCTCCAGGAAAACGGCGAACCGCTTCCGGTCATCGCGCGCCTTCCGGTCAATCCGGAACTGACGGCCGCTTTCGACAACGGAAAAGCGGAGGAGTATGAATTCCTGCGTCCGGACGGGTCGGATCTCCTTGCCGGACTGGATGCCGTACTGCCGATCATATCGTAAAGGGATCTCTTTGTGTTGAACCGCAAGGCAAGCAGAAAGATCCTACTCATCATGATCCTGACAGCCGTCGCGATCCTATTGATCGCGGCGGTTCTTTCGGGCGACGCGACAGGGGAACTGTGGCAGTATCTGCGGAAGGGCGACGAACACGGCATCGTCGGGCTCCTCAGGCAGGAGGGATGGTGGCAGAGCATCCTTTCCGTATTTCTGCTGTGCGTCCTGCAGATCATCAGTGTGGTGCTTCCGGGCGCCGTCGTGCACATCGCGGCGGGCATCATCTATCCGATCCTGACGGCCTTTCTGGTGTGCTATCTCGGATTTGCCGCGGGTCACGCGCTGGTCTTTTACATCGTGCGCGCGGTGCTGAGACGGGAACAGCGTCAGGACGAAAGTCACAGAAGGCCGGAGGACCTCATTCCGGAAAAATACAGAAACAGCTGGCTGATCCGCAAGATGCAGCAGGCCAACCCGATCCTCGTCACCATGCTGTCCTGCTTCATGCCGGGATTGCCAAACGGCATCATCCCGCACATTGCGGCAAGGACAGAGATCACGCTCCGGCAGTACACCCTGGCCATCCTTCTTTCGAGCTGGCTGCAGATTCTGTGCAGCTGCGTGGCGGGGCACTTTTTCATCCGGGAGAACTACCTGATTTCCGTCCTGTTCATTCTGCTGCAATGGATTGTGGTCTGGATCGTGGCAAAGGAGCGGGACGCGATCCTGGAGAAGTTTCCGAAACAGGGCAGGAAGTAGTATAGTAGGTAGATAAGCGCCTTCCCCGAAAAAGCGGAAGGAAGAGGAAAGGAAAACAAGATGAAATCATATTCCTATCGTCCGAGCGGCCCGGTCTGCACCAGCCGCATCGACTTCGACATCGAGGACGGAAAGCTTTACAATGTCCGGTTCGAAAGAGGCTGCAACGGCAACCTCAAGGCCATCGGAAAACTCCTGGAAGGACAGGACGCAATGCGTGCCGCTTCGATCCTGCGCGGCAACGACTGCGCCGGCAGAGGAACGTCCTGCGCGGACCAGCTGGCGCTGGCGGTGGAAGAAGCGCTGAAAGAGACCGGCGTACAGGGATAAGGAGACTTGCATGGCAGCAACACCACTTACGCCGGGCAGACCAAAAGACGAAACCGGCAGGCAGGAGAGAGAGATCAGGGTCTACGATTTTCTGGACAGCCTGGGGATCGAATACCTGCGCACGGATCATGAACCGACGGACACCATGGAGCATTGCAGGGAGATCGACCGGGGCCTCGGAACGGTCATCTGCAAGAACCTGTTTCTGTGCAACAGGCAGGAAACGAAGTTTTACCTCCTGATGATGCCGGGAACAAAGGTCTTTAAAACCAAAGAACTTTCCAAGCAGATCAATTCCGCGAGACTCTCTTTCGGGTCTCCGGAAAAAATGGAAGAATACCTGGACATCCATCCGGGGGCGGTCAGCATCATGGGACTCATGAACGACAAGGATAATCATGTGCAGCTCCTTGTCGACGAGGACGTTACAAAGGAAGAGCAGATCGCCTGCCACCCCTGTGTCAACACTTCCAGTCTCAAATTCAGGACAGAAGACATTCTCAACATCTATTTTCCGGCGGTCCACCATGAACCGATTTTTGTACACCTTGTCGGAGAAGAATAAAAAACGGGTTTGAACATCATTCACCATCAACATCTGAATACCGCATCGACGGAAGAAGGAAGACAGGCGCGTTTCCGGCACATGACACAGACACCGGTCCGGCGCCTGATCATTACGCTCGCCATTCCGACCATCATCAGCATGCTGGTGACCGGGATCTACAATACGGCGGACACGTACTTCGTCGGCAGGATCTCGACCAACGCGACGGCGGCGGTCGGCGTGGTGTTTCCGCTGATGAGCATTATTCAGGCGCTCGGCTTTTTCTGCGGGCACGGTTCCGGCAACTATGTTTCCCGGAAGCTCGGCGCCGGGGACATGAAGGAATCCGGGGAGATGGCAGCGACCGGGTTTACGCTCGCCTTTCTCATCGGCATCGTCTTTTCGCTCATCTGCCTGATCACGCAGAGGCCGCTTGCGTCTCTGATGGGCGCGCTGCCTGCCATCATGGAAGACACCCTTGCCTATATGCGCATCATCCTGATCGGCGCGCCGTTTATGATGGCACAGCTTGTCATCAACAACCAGCTGCGCTTTCAGGGCAGCGCCGTGTACGCGATGATCGGCCTGGTGAGCGGCGCGGTGTTAAACATCGGCCTTGATCCGCTGTTTATCTTTACGTTCGGCCTGGGCGTTTCCGGCGCGGCGCTGGCCACGATCTTAAGCCAGATGGTTTCGTTCAGCGTGCTTCTTCTGGGCAACCTGAGAAATTCGCCGGTGCCGATCGACCTGAAAAAGGTCCGGCTGAATACACATTACCTCGGAGAGATCATAAACGGCGGATCGCCGTCGCTTGCAAGACAGGGGATGGGAAGCATCTCCTCCGTCCTGCTCAATTCCGCAGCGGGGTCGCTCGGCGGCGAAGCGGCGATCGCCGGGATGAGCATCGTGACAAGGGTCATGATGCTTGCCATGAGCGCGCTCATCGGCTTTGGACAGGGCTTCCAGCCGGTGTGTTCCTTTAACTATGGTGCGAAGAAGTTTGACCGTGTGCGGGAGGGATACTGGTTCTGCGTGAAGTACAGCTTTGTTTTTCTGGTGCTCGTTGCCATCCCGGGCATCCTTTTCTCCCCGCAGATCATCGCATTTTTCAGAGATGACCCGGAGGTCATCGCGGTCGGGAAGGTGGCGCTCCGGTGTCAGGCCTTTGTCTTTGCCGGCAACGCCTTCATCGTGATCTCCAACATGTTCCTGCAGTCCATCGGCAAAGGCGTGCGGGCGACGATCTTAGCTTCGAGCCGGTCGGGACTCTTCATGATTCCGGCGATCCTGATCCTGCCGAGGCTCTTCGGGCTCTTCGGGGTCGAGATCGCGCAGACCTGCGCGGACATCTGCACCCTACTCATCACCTTTCCGCTGACGATGCCGGTGCTGCGGGAAATGCAGGAGAAAGCGGGCGCATAGAGATTCTTTTCAATACCTGATCAATAGAAAGGAGCGGGATAGTATTATGAAAAAACTGCTGTTCGGAGAAACAAAAACAGAAGTGTCGGAGGTGGTCCTCGGACTCATGCGCATTGCCCCGGGGTCGCAGGCAAAGCGCCTGATGGAAGTCGGCGAAGTGGAAGAACTGGTTCACGCTGCATTGGAGAGCGGGATCAACATGCTGGATATCGCGGACGTCTACGGAAGAGGCGCCTGCGAAACGCTGCTCGGTGAAGTGTTTGCAAGGAACGATGGCCTCAGAGACAAGGTCTTCCTGCAGTCCAAGTGCGGGATCCGCAAGGGAGTAGACGGCGACATCACCTACTATGATTTTTCCAAAGACTATATCCTGTCCGCGACGGACGGCATTTTACAGAGACTGCAGACAGACCACCTGGACTGCCTGCTTCTTCACAGACCGGATGCCCTGATGGAACCGGAAGAGATTGCGGAGGCGTTTGAAACACTAAAGAGCGCCGGCAAGGTCTTAAACTTCGGCGTCAGCAACTGCAACCCGATGATCCTGGAGCGCCTTCGCCGCGTGCTTCCCATGCCGCTTGCGGCCGACCAGATGCAGCTCAGCTGCGCCTTCACGCCGATGATCGACGCGGGGGTCAATGTCAACATGCAAAACGATGCGTCCGTGATGCGTGACGGCGGGACGCTGGAGTACTGCGCAATGAACGACATCACCGTACAGGCCTGGTCCTCCCTCCAGCACGGATTCTTCGGCGGTGTCTTTATCGGATCGGATGAATACAAAGAACTGAACAAGGTGCTCGACCGGATTGCTGCCGAGAAGAACGTAACGCCCGCCGCGGTGGCGCTGGCCTGGATCCTGCGCTATCCGTCCAAGATGCAGGCGGTCATCGGCACGACCAATCCTGCGCATGTCAGAGAAGCGGCTGCCGCGCAGACCTTCGAGCTCACCAGAAAAGAGTGGTACGAGATCTACCTGTCTGCAGGGAATACGCTGCCGTAAAAAATACATTCGACAGGCTATTGGGAAAGACCGATCATTTTTTGACTAATGGCATCCTGCAGCAATCTCGAGCAGCTGATGGCATGCTCTGTCACAAATGTATTCATAAAAGCGGGAATCGTCAGGGTTTTCTTGACAGCAGCTGAACCATATTTTTCTGCATAGCGGTCCATATCCAGGGGAATGAGATTAATAATCTCATTCCTCTTGCATTTCAGGGACGAAAGAGGCGAGGGGGAAGGAACATCCTTTCCCTCCTCGAGTTCTGTTAAGATCCATCCACTGGCAGCATCTTCTGCCATGAATAAAGCTTCCGGAAGAGTATCCCCACCGGTAACACATCCGGGTAAATCAGGAAACATGACAACAAAACCATCCCCGGGTTTTTCATAGGGAGTAAAAACAGCCGGATAAACCAGTTTCATAGTGTCCTCCTATTATTGTTTGATTTGTGCCTGTTGCAGTATTTTTTTTACGATTTCCGGCCGGATGTCTTTTCCTGCGTGTTCGGGCACCGTTATTTTCCCCGCTTTTTCCGGATGACGGTATTGATGATGCGAACCCACTTGTGCGACCTGGAACCAGCCGTTTTTTCTCAAGATCTTGTCAACTTCGCGAAAACGCAATAGAACCTCCCCTCTAGAGTAACACGTATTATACGTATTATCAATGGAAATAGAATCATGCATGAAAGGCGGCAAATGCTTTGGTGTTGGGATGTGCTCAAGAAACAGAGCAAAACAGATATTCATGACTCCGATGAGAATCGAAGTAAGGCTATTATAAAGGAAGCACAGTAAAACCACCAGCAAAACAACATATACAAGACAGCGGCGCCGGCCATGTTATAATGAATAAAAAAACGGAGGACCACATGAGTAACATTCGCTTAGACTATACTAACGCTGCATCATTCGTCACGGACGCGGAGATCGCCATGATGAAGTTTCAGGTCGAAAACGCGAAGGACAGACTGCTTTCGCGGGAGGGAGAGGGGAACGACTTCCTCGGCTGGATCGACCTGCCGGAGCAATACGATAAAGACGAGTTTGCCCGCATCAAAAAGGCGGCAGCAAAGATCCGCGAGGATTCGGACGTGCTGCTGGTCCTAGGCATCGGCGGATCCTACCTCGGCGCCCGCGCGGCCATCGATTTTCTGAATCATACTTATGCCAATGAAATGAAGTGCGAAGCCAGAAAGGCTCCGCGCATCTACTATGCCGGCAACAGCCTCTCCGGCACCTATCTGCAGGACATCATCGAACTCATCGAAGGGAAGGACTTCTCGATCAACGTCATTTCCAAGTCCGGCACGACGACGGAGACGGCGATCGCCTTCCGCATCTTCAAATCCCTGATCGAAGAGAAATACGGAAAAGAAGAGGCGGCAAAGCGCATCTATGCGACGACCGATAAGGCGCGCGGTGCGTTAAAGACCATGGCGGACGATGAGGGGTACGAGACCTTCGTGATTCCGGACGATGTCGGCGGACGTTTCTCGGTCCTGACTGCTGTGGGACTTCTTCCCATCGCGGTGAGCGGTGCGGACATCGATGCGCTGATGGAAGGCGCGCAGGCGATGCGGAAGGAACTCTTGGAAGCGCCCTACGAAGAAAACCAGGCGCTTCAGTATGCGGCGCTTCGCAACATTCTTCTGCGAAAAGGTAAACAGATCGAGGTGCTGGCAAACTATGAGCCTTCGCTCCACTACATCGCGGAATGGTGGAAACAGCTGTACGGCGAAAGCGAAGGCAAGGACCAGAAGGGGATCTTCCCGGCGGCAGTGGACTTGACGACCGACCTGCATTCCATGGGGCAGTTTTTACAGGACGGCACAAGGACCCTTTTTGAGACAGTGCTGCAGGTGGAAAAGCCCGGCAAGGACTTTACCCTCAAGGCGGAAGACAGCGACCTCGACGGGCTCAACTATCTCGCCGGCAAGACAATGGACTTCGTCAACAAGAGCGCCATGCAGGGAACGATCGCCGCGCATGTGGAAGGCGGCGTTCCGAACCTGATCGTGAGCATGACCGACCAGAGCGCCCATACCCTCGGAGAACTGTTCTACTTCTTCGAATATGCCTGCGGCGTGAGCGGCTATGTGAACGGCATCAATCCGTTCGATCAGCCGGGCGTGGAGTTTTATAAGAGGAACATGTTCCATCTCCTCGGAAAACCTGGATACGAAAAGGGATGAAAAAAACACTTGGCCTTCGCGAAAGCATGTTAATTCTGTTCACGATCTTCGGAGTTGCTCTGATCCAGATCATCTTTCCGATCCTGAACAGAAACGTGACCAGGATGGAGGAAGATCTGATCTCCAGCAGGCTGGTCGCGGACATCCATTATATCGAAGACCTGATCGGGGACGGCGACTGGAACCTGAAGGGAGACTACATCTGTCGCGGCGACGTAAAGGTCGGCGACGGAACCCAGGAGCACGCCAACCTTGAGCCCTTCCTTTTACATGAGGAAAAGACGGGCACCTTCTCCTATGTGTTTATCCGCTGCGGAGATGAGGGGCTCGGATACGTGGAAAGCACGCCGACGCAGGTGGGATATCAGGAAGGGCATTTCCTGCGCGTCGCGGGAAGCACCAGAGACCCGAACGGCAATTCCATCGTCGGCACCTACATGGACAAGCAGGTCGCGGACATCCTGGACGCCGAAGACACGTATGACGGCGAAGCCAACGTCGCGGGCGGCATGATCTACTGCCGCTATGACACGCTGAAAGACAAAGACGGCAATGTGATCGGCGCCATCGTGGTCGGCCGCGGGATCTCGGAACTCAGAGCCCAGATCAACCGCACGACCCGGACGGCGGTCATAAGCGGCGCCGCCTTCATTCTTCTGGGAATTCTGATCCTCTTCCTCATCATGAACCGCTGGGTCGGCGGACTCCGCAAGGCTACTTCCTTCCTTCGCCAGATCGAAGGGGGAGACATCCCGAAAGAGCGGATGAGCGAACGGGGCCCGGAAGAGATCAGCGCCATGATGCAGGGCATCAATTCTCTGGCGGATACGTTGCACGAAAACGACGAGCTGCGAATCAAATCGGAGACCGATCAGCTGACGGGACTGGCCAACCGCTTTGGGTTAAACCACAAGGGCGGAGAGATCATCGACGCCAGCATCGAAAAGAAAGAACCGGTGTCGGTCGGCTTCCTGGATATCGACTATTTTAAACTCTACAACGACAACTACGGACACCAGGCGGGAGACGACTGCATCCTGCAGGTGGCGAACGTCCTGCGGACCATGCAGCAGGAGGGCAAGATTTTTGCCGCGCGCTACGGCGGCGACGAATTCATCGTTGTGACGCACGGCAAGGACCGGGACGAGGTGGCAAAGATCGCCGAGGAGATCCGCACGGAAGTGAGTTCTTCCGCGATCCCGCGTGCCTATTCGGAAAATGCTTCGATCGTCACGGTGTCGCAGGGACACTGTGTCGGGATCCCGGAGAAGGGACAGTCGCTTTCGGACTTCCTCTTACGGGCCGACCATGTCATGTATGAAGTAAAGAACGGAAGCAAGGACGGGTATCGCATCCGGACGATCGAAGAAGAGGATTCACCGGACCGGAGCGACGAGGATATGATCGAATGGAGCACCTACCATGACCGTCTGACACAGCTTCTGAACCGGGAAGGATTCTATCGGGAAACGTCCCGCATCCTGCAGGAGAATCCGGAAGAAAAATACAACATCGTCCGTTCCAATATCAAGAACTTCAAGCTGGTCAACCAGCTCTTCGGCTATGAAAAAGGAAACGAAGTCCTTGCAGATACGGCGGAGATGCTTAAGAGCGGGCGCCTTGGTGCGGAAGTGATCGGACGCATTCACGGCGATCACTTCGCCTTCCTCGTAAAGCGGGAGAACTTCGACGAAGGCGCGGTCAGAGAATGCTTCCATCAGCTTTCGCGAAAGATCGAGGATTCCGAATATGTTCTGCAGTACTGCGTCGGCGTTTACGAGGTGAGAGATCCTGCGGAAGACGTCTTCGTCATGTGCGACCATGCCAATATCGCCATTTCCTCCATCCGGCAGGAGTCGGATATCATCGTTGCCTACTACAATGACAACATGATGAAACACATCCTCCGGGAGAATGAAGTCATTGCTGAGTTTGATCCGGCGCTCAAGGCAGGCCAGTTCCGCATCTTCCTGCAGCCGATCGTAAAAGCGGACGGCGAACTGACCGGCGCGGAAGCGCTTGTGAGGTGGTTCCGCGAAAACGGCGAGATGGTGCCGCCCGGCGACTTTATCGGCATCCTGGAAGAATCCGGACTCATCTACAAGCTGGATCTCTTTGTCTGGGAGGAAGCGGCAAAGACCCTGAACAACTGGAAGGGCACGCCGCTTGAGAAGCTCTCCGTTTCGGTGAACATCTCTCCGCGCGACATCATCTATGTGGATATCGAGAAGGAATTCGAAAAGCTGGTCAAGCGCTATGACATCCCGCGCAGCAAGCTGAACCTGGAATTCACGGAGACCACCCTGATGTCTGACGTGGAGCGCTACATTGACCTGGTCGCCTCCCTTCGCGAAAAGGGATTCCATGTCGAGGTCGACGACTTCGGCAGCGGCTATTCGTCCCTGAATATGTTAAAAGACATCCGCGCGGATGTCC
>JAGAHC010000109.1 GCA_017627275.1 Lachnospiraceae bacterium | reverse complement strand
TGACGAGGGCGTTCAGGGTGAGCACGACAAAAGTGTCGACGAAGACACCGATCATCGCGACCACTCCCTGCTCGTGCGGGTCATCGACCTGCGCCAGCGCGTGTGCGTGCGGTGTGGAGCCCATGCCGGCCTCGTTCGAGAAAAGGCCGCGCTTTGCGCCCTGGCTGACCGCGATCTTGATGGCGCTGCCGAAACCGCCGCCGATGATGGCCTGCGGCTGGAAGGCATAGCGAAAGATCATCCAGATGGTTGCCGGAATATATCTGATACGAATGACCAGTACGACCAGGCCGCCGATCAGGAAGATCGTAGCCATGATCGGGACCACTTTTTCGGTCACGGATGCGAGCCGGTGGATACCGCCCAGGAAAATGAAGCCGCAGATCACGACCAGCGCAATCCCGACGACAAAGGACGGAATGCCGAACGCCGTTTCAAAGGTGGAGCCGATGGAATTGGACTGCACCATGCAGCCGAAGAATCCGAGCGCCAGGATGATGGCAATGGCAAAGAATCCTGCGAGAAATTTTCCGAAGCCGTACTGGAACGCCGTCGTGATGTAGTAAACGGGGCCGCCGTGGATGGTTCCGTCTTCGTCCACGATGCGCGTTTTCTGCGCAAGCGTCGCTTCCGCGTAGATGGTCGCCATGCCGAAGAAGGCGATGACCCACATCCAGAAGATGGCGCCCGGGCCGCCGGTCAGGATCGCGCCCGACGCGCCGACAATGTTGCCGGTCCCGACCTGCGCCGCAATCGCCGTCGCAAGCGCCTGGAAGGAACTCATGCTGGTATCCGATTTTTCCCCGAACAGGCGGATGCTGCCGAATACTTTTTTGACGCCTTCCTTAAAGCATCTGGTCTGAATGAACTGCGTCTTGATGGAATACCAGAGTCCGACGGCGATGAGAAGAATGACCAGGACGTAGTCCGAGAGATACGTGTTGATCCGTTGTACTGCTTCTAACATTTTCTCCTTCCTTTCTTTGCGGCGGGACCAGTTTCTTCTGAAGAAAGTGGTTCCTTTTTGAACACTAAAAAAAGCTGCTGATAACAGCAACTCCGGAAAATTACGCCTGCACGGTTCTGATAGTAAGTGTGCGAGCTCTGTCCTTTTGCCTGAGAGATTCAGAAAGCCTGCCGGCCTTCCTTACACCTTCGGCACCCGTCAGTACGCGGGATTCTCCAGAGTCCCCTCCGTGTTCAGTCTCCCGTTTCGGATTCAGAACACTTCATCGGGCGATATAAACTTGTAGATACATTACTCCCGGGAAAGGGAGACTGTCAAGATAAAAATGCTTCGATCTCTGCAAAAGTGTCATCGCGGCCCTGTTTACTCAGGCCGGAGAAGGGAATGATCTTGAAATCCACGGCCTCGTAGCGGCTGCTTGTCAAAAGGGTGTCGCGAATGAGTTTTTCCTGTTTCATCAGCTGGCTTCGCTTGATCTTGTCGGCCTTGGTGGCGATGACGACGGGTGTGAAGCCCGCGTGGACGATCCAGTCGAACATCTCGCAATCGTCCGCGGAAGGGGCGTGGCGGATGTCGACGAGGAGGAAAACGAGCTTCAGGCTTTTGCTCTGATAAAGGTAGTCTTCGATCTTCTTCCCCCACTTCGCCTTCACGGCGACGCCGGCCGTCGCATAGCCGTACCCCGGCAGGTCCACCAGGTAAAACGTGTCGTTGATGTTGTAGTAGTTGATCGTCTGGGTCTTCCCGGGCGTCGCCGAGGTGCGCGCGTAGGACTTGCGGTTCATGAGCGCATTGATCAGCGTGCTTTTACCGACGTTGCTGCGTCCGGCAAAGGCAAACTCGGGCCAGGTATGGTGCGGGATCTTGCTGGTGATGCCCACGACGGTTTCTAAGTTGACAGTCTTGATGATCATGGGTGTTTGGGTGTTGAGAGGAGGAACCACTTTCTTCTGATAGAAAGTGGTTCCTCTATTTTCTCTTCTATGCGGATTTGTCTTTCTTCGGTGCGTCGTCCGTCGTCTTCTCGATGACGGGAAGCTTCTCCGTGTTCTTCGGCTTTACCTTGATGTCACGGTGCGTCAGGATCGGCTCCTCCTCTCCGAGGACGGCGGCACGGGTGATGGTGCAGGTCGCGATGGTGTCGTCTGACGGGATCCTGTACATGACGTCGGTCATGACCTTCTCCATGATGGAGCGCAGGCCTCTGGCGCCGGTCTTTCTCTTCATCGCAAGGGTCGCGATCTCTTCGATGGCGTCCGGCTCGAAGATCAGGTCGACCTCATCAAAGCCGAAGAGTTTCTTGTACTGCTTGACGAGGGCATTCTTGGGCTCCGTCAGGATGCGGATGAGCGCTTCCCTGTCGAGGCCTTCCAGCGAAACGACCACCGGCACGCGGCCGATGAATTCCGGGATCAGGCCGAACTTGATCAGGTCTTCCGGCAGCACATCCTGCAGGGTCCTGCCGATCTCCTTCTTGGATTTTTCGGTCACGGTCGCATTGAAACCGAGCGCCTTGCGCTCCGTGCGCGCCTCGATGATCTTTTCCAGTCCGTCGAAAGCACCGCCGCAGATGATCAGGATGTTGGATGTATCGATCTGGATCAGCTCCTGCTGCGGGTGCTTCCGGCCGCCCTGCGGCGGGACCGAAGCGATGGTTCCCTCGATGATCTTTAACAGCGCCTGCTGCACGCCTTCGCCCGACACGTCGCGGGTGATGGAGACGTTCTCTCCCTTCTTGCTGATCTTGTCGATCTCGTCGATATAGATGATCCCCAGCTGCGCGCGCTCGACGTTGTTGTCGGCCGCCTGGATGAGCTTGAGCAGAATGTTCTCGACGTCTTCGCCGACATAGCCTGCTTCCGTGAGCGTCGTTGCGTCCGCGATCGCAAAGGGCACGCCGATGATCTTGGCAAGCGTCTGCGCAAGGTATGTTTTCCCGGAGCCCGTCGGTCCGAGCATCAGGATGTTCGACTTCTGCAATTCGACGTCATCATCTTTGTTTTCCAGCGAATCGAGCTGCGCCTGCACGCGCTTGTAGTGGTTGTACACGGCGACGCTTAAGACCTTCTTGGCCTCTTCCTGCCCGATGACGAATTCATCCAGAAACTGCTTGATTTCGATCGGCTTTAACAGATTGATCTCGGAGATGACCTGCCTGACCTGGACTTTTTCATCGTCTTCCATGGACTCTTCGATGATGTCCGCGCAGATCTCCACGCAGTCATCACAGATGAAAATACCCTCGGGTCCGGCGATCAGTTTCCGGACCTGCTCTTCCGTGCGGTTGCAGAAGGAGCAGCGCCTGGGTTCTCCCGGCGTCATCTTTTTATTTGCCATTATTTCTTATCCTTTTTCTTGTCGCCGCCGTCGCGCGAAACGACGATCTGATCGATCAGGCCGTACTTCAGCGCTTCTTCCGGCGTCATCCAGTTGTCACGGTCGGTGTCTCTTGTAATCTCTTCCACGGATTTGCCGGTGTTCTCGGCAAGGATCCTGTTCAGGTTCTCCTTGATGCGCGCCATGTGCGCAGCCTGGATAGCGATGTCCGAGGCCTGGCCCTGCGCTCCGCCGAGCGGCTGGTGGATGAGGATCTCGGAATTGGGAAGCGAGAAACGCTTGCCCTTCGTGCCGCCGGCCAACAGGAAGGCGCCCATGCTGGCGGCCATCCCGACGCAGATCGTCGAGACGTCGCACTTGATGTACTGCATCGTGTCATAGATCGCCATGCCCGCGGTCACGGAGCCGCCGGGGCTGTTGATGTAAAACTGAATGTCCTTCTCCGGATCTTCCCCTTCCAGGAAAAGCATCTGCGCGATGATGAGTTCCGCAGACATATCCGTCACTTCGTTGCCGAGCAGGATGATGCGCTCCTTGAGCAGGCGCGAATAAATATCATAGGACCGTTCTCCCTGTCCTGTCTGCTCCACAACAACCGGTACAAAATTTGCCATAGTTCAATCCTTTCTGTAATGCTTCAGTCTGACTGTTTTCAGTCTTCCTTTTCTTCTTTCTTCGACTCTTTCTTCTTCGGTTTCACTTCCTTGGCGCTCTCCGCCACAAAGGTGATGGCCTTCTGTACCGCGATGTCTTCCATGAGTCTTGCCTTGTCTTTTTCGTCTTCGAAGAGTTTCTTCACGTTTTCGACGTCGGCGCGGTAGCTCTCCGCCATCTTCTTCACTTCTTCTTCAAAGTCCTCTTCGGTCGGCGTGATATTTTCCACCTTCGCGATCTCTTCGAGCACCAGGCGTGTGCGCGTACGGCGGTCCGCATCGTCCTTCATGGAAGCGATCATCTGCTCTCTGGTCTGGCCCGTGTACTGCATGTACTGGTCGATGGAGAGACCCTGGATCTGCATGCGCTGCGCGAATTCCTCAAAGAGCTGGCGCTGCTGCGTCTCAAGCATCGGCGCCGGGATATCGATCTTGGCATCCGCGATGATGGCCGCGATCGTTCTGTCTTCCTTGATCTGCTTCGTGCGCTCCTCGTTCTGTTTGGTGAGGCGCTCTTTGATCTCGTCGCGGTATTCCTTCATCGTGGAAAGACCGGAAACGTCTTCCGCGAAATTGTCGTCGGCTTCAGGCAGCTTCTTCGAGCGGATGTTGTGGATGAGGCACTTGAAGACGGCCGCTTTTCCTCTCAGCTCTTCCGCGTGATATTCTTCGGGGAAGGTGACGTTCACATCGATCTCTTCGCCGATCGGCTTGCCGACAAGCTGTTCCTCAAAGCCCGGGATGAAGGCGCCCGATCCGATGGTCAGCGTGTAGTGCTCCGCCTTTCCGCCATCAAAGGGCACGCCGTCGATCGAGCCGTCGAAGTCCATGTCCACCATGTCGCCGTCCTCGACCGCACGGTCGGTCACGGTTTCAAACGTAGCGTTTCTCTCGCGCTCTCTGTCGACTTCCGCGTCGATGTCTTCTTCCGTCACTTCCTGTCTCTCGATCTCATCGATCTCGACGTTCTTGTATTTTCCGAGGCTCACGGGCGGCTTTAAGGCGACATCCGCCGTGTAGATCAGGTCCTTGCCCTCTTCCATCTGGATCACGTTGATGATCGGGCTGGAAGTGATGTCCTCGCCGCTCTCATCCGCGGCGTCGCCGTAGGTCGCATTGATCACGTCATTGGCTGCTTCTTCATAAAAGATGCTTGCGCCGTACATCTTCTCGATCATTGCGCGCGTGGCTTTTCCCTTGCGGAAGCCCGGGATGTTGAAACGGCTCTTTTCCCGCTGATACACGCTCTCGATCGCGTTTTTAAACTGCTCTGCCGGCACCTCGATCTTTAAAGTTGCCATGCTGTTTTCGTGTTTTTCGACTGATACACTCATTTTCGTGATTCCTCCGGTTTGTGTTGTTTAACGATCAACTGTTTATTATAGCATAGATTTGCATGAGAAGGCAGGGGGGCTTGGTTCCTGGGAGTCAGAGTTTGATTTCGCGGAAACCCGTAAGGTAGGTCTTGTCGTGGCTGGTCAGGATGAGGGTGCGGCCCGCGCGGCGACGGAGGATAAAGTCTGCCGCCAGCGCATGGTTTTTCTCATCGAGGCCGGTGAACGGCTCGTCCAGCAGCAGCAGGGGCGCGTCCGCAAGGAGGGCGCGCACGATGCAGACGCGGCGTTTTTCGCCGCCGGAAAGCAGGCGGACGGGCTTGTCCAACTCCTCCGCCGGCAAGAGTTCCGCAAGCGTTGTGCGCGCTTTTTCCTTCTGCAGGGAAGGGTTCACGAGCAGGAGGTTTTCGACGGCACTTAGGTGCTCCGCCAGTCTGTCCTCCTGGAACACCATGCCGATGGAGGATGGCGTCTGCGGGCGGAAGGTGATCGTCCCCGCGTCCGGTTTTTCCAGTCCCGCGACCAGTTTTAAGACCGTCGTCTTGCCGATCCCGGAAGGGCCTTCCAGCAGCACGCATTCGCCCCCGTCAACAGAAAACGAGAAGTCGGAAAGGACCGTCGTCCCCTCAAAGGAAACACGGAGTCCTTCCGCGGCGATCGCTATGCGATTTTCTTCCCGATCATTCCCCCGTGAGTCCATTCTTCTCTCCCCATTTTTGAAGGGCAAACAAGACGGCTTTTTCAAACAGCCAGGAAAGGAGGATGACGAGCGCCGTCCAGCCAAAGACCTGCGCCGTATCCAGGTAGATCTTCGCGCGGTACATTTTGTTGCCCATGGAAAGGAGGGGCTGGCCGATCACTTCGGCCGCCACGCCGCTCTTCCACGCCATGCCGAGCGCCAGCGCGCAGGCGCTTTTCCAGAACGGAAAAAGCTGCGGATAGAAAATGCCGCGCCGCAATTCTTTTCCGCGGATCCTGAAAACGCGCGCCATCTCCAGCATTTTTCCGTCGGTCGCTTTGAGGCCTGCCAGCGTGTTCAGGTAAAGGATCGGAAAGACCACCAGCGCGCAGATGATCAGGGAAACAATTTTGCTGCCTGCCCAGATGAGCACGATGATGACGAAGCTCGCGACCGGGATGGATTTGACGACCTGCACGAAGGGATAGAGAATCTGCTCGATCGTTTTCGACCGGTAGGATACGGTCGCAAGCAGCACGCCCACGCAGGCGCCCAGGAAAAATCCGCCGGCGATGCGCAGGAGTGTTGCGAGGATCGACGTATAGGTCTCCGGTGTTTGCAGCATGCTAAGAAGCGCATGAAACGTATCGATCGGTCCGGCAAGGAGGATCGTGTTGTGCACAAGGCGTGCGAGCGCTTCCCAGATCAGCAGCCAGAGGCACAGGATAATGATGGTTTTTCCTTTTTGCATTTACTTCATATAGAAATCTTCTGCCGGAAGGTCGCCGCCCACGGCTTCGGGGTTCAGTTCATACAGTGTGGTGAGGTAGCCTTCGAGGGCCGTGTGCATCTCCTCGCCCGTGATGCAGACGATGTTGCAGGCGGGAAGGGCCTTCTTGGCGACCGGCGCCTTTTCGATGATGCCGTACTCCGCGATCAGTTCCGCGACGGCATCGGGGTCGGTTGTCGTCATCTCCACGCTCGCGGCATGTTCTTCAAGGAAGGTCTCCACGGCTTCGGGATGCTCGTTTAAAAAGTCCGTGCGCACGATGGTGACACCGGTCACGAGGCGGGAGCCGTCGGCAAGCGCGTCCCACGCTTCCTGCAGGGAAAACGCGACGGAAAGCGCTTCATTCTGAGCAATCGCCGCGGTCACGAAGGGCTGCGGAAGGATGGCGATCTGCGTGGGATCCTCTTTCAGAAGGGCCGCGACTTCGGTCGCCTCGGATTTGAATTCCGGTTCGCAATCTTCGATCTCATACTGCGAAAGCAGGTAGCGGAGCGCGTACTCCGGCGTCGCGCCCTGGCCGGTCGTAAGGACGGTGCGGCCGGCGAGGTCTTCCACGGAGGAGACGGTCTCATCTCCGGTCACGCAGTAGAGGACGCCGAGCGTGTTGAGGTCGATCGCCTTCACGCCGCCGTTTGTCTTCTGGTACAGGGTCGCGGCGAGGTTGGCCGGAAGCAGGGCGATATCGAGGTCGCCGGTCGCGATGGCAGAGGCGATCTCTGCGGGCTGCGCGGACATGATGAACTCGTACGGCTGCTTTGCTTCGCCGTTTTCACTGGTCTTTCGTAAGCTGACGATGCCCATTGTCGTGGGGCCCTGGAGGGAGCCGACGCGGACGACGGTCTCTTCTGCTGATGCTTCTGTTTCTGCTGCGGTTTCCTCCGCGCTGTCTGCTTCTGCCTCCAGCTCTGCAGCGGCGGCTTCTTCGGAAGACGCTTCTTCAGCTGCAGCTTCTTCGACGCTTTCTTCTGCCGCGGCAGGCGCTTCGCTTGCCGGCGTCTCTGCTGCCTGCTGCGCACAACCCGTCAGCAGCGCGCCGATCAGGAGGATCGTCATCACAAATGTTGTCTTTTTCATTTCGTTCTCTATACACTCCTTTTGATAATGATTGTAGTTTGCCTGCGCCGCCCGGAAGGACGGCCTCGGCTTTCCAATTATACAATGCGGGGAGGGGGATTTCCACCGGCGACGGGATTCCAGTATAATCAAAACGTACATGGAAGCGGATGAAAACGATTGCTGAAAGCGGAGGACAAAAGATGTTTGAGCAGAAAACCGAAAAAAAATGTGCGATCTTTCTGGCGAACGGCTTCGAGGAGATCGAGGCGCTTGCCGTGAGCGATCTTCTGTTCCGGGCGGGCATCCCGGTCGTGCTCGTCTCGCTGAATGACGAGCCGGTGGTCACTTCCTCCCACGACGTTACCCTGATCGCAGATACCACGATCGCGGGGTTTGACTTCAATGCGTACGATATGCTGATCCTTCCGGGCGGGATCCCCGGGACGCCGAACCTGAAAGCCTGCGCGCCGCTTTGCGATGCGATCCTGCGTTTTCATGCGCAGGGCAAGTCTCTTGCGGCGATCTGCGCGGCGCCCTCGATCTTTGCGGAGCTTGGGATCCTGCAGGGGAAAACCGCCTGCTGTCATCCGTCCGTAACGGAAGTTTTGCAGGCGCACGGCGCAATCGTGTCCGAGGAAAACGCCGTCACGTGCGACCACTTTATTACGAGCCGCGGCATGGGCTGCGCCATCGACTTCGGCCTCGCCATCGTCACGCATTTCCTCGGGGCAGACGCCGCAGAAAAAATCGCAAAGGGGATCGTATGGAACACCACGAAATAGAACGGAAATTTTTGGTTGCGCCCGCAGATCTTCCTGCCGATCTGTCTCCGTATGAGGCGCATGCCATCACGCAGGGGTATCTTTGCACGAAGCCGACGGTCCGGGTGCGGAAGGAGAACGATTCCTACTATCTGACATATAAGGGCGCTCCCGCGGAGGACGGCCTTGACAGAGAGGAATACAATCTTCCGCTTACGAAGGCGGCGTATGAGACCCTGCTTTCAAAATGTGACGGGACTGTCATTTCTAAGACACGCTATCATATCCCGCTGGCCGGATCCGGGTGTGCAGCGTGCGGCCGGGACCTGATGATCGAGCTCGACGTTTTTCACGCGCCGTTTGAAGGCCTCTTCTACGCCGAGGTGGAGTTCGAAGATACGGCGGCCGCGAAGGCTTTCGTGCCCCCCGCCTGGTTCGGCCGGGAGGTCACCGACGACAAGCGCTTTTCCAATGCCGCGCTCTCGCGCAGCGGGACGATACCGGAGATGTGATGATGGTGGTTCCTCTTATCGAAAAAAAGACCACTTCCTGCGGGAAGTGGTCTTTCGTATTCATATCTAGTTTGAACGGTCGGTAATTAGTAGCAGAACTCCTGTGCCCAGTACCAGCCACCGTTAGGCGCCTGATAGACGGCGACGCCGACTTTGGTGAAGGCGGGGTTCATGATGTTCGCCGCGTGCGTGGGGGAATTCATCCAGGCAGTCACGACGGAGTCGGCGGAATTGTAAAGCATCGCGAGGTTTTCACCGTACATGATGGCGCTGTTGACGGTCCACCAGTCCTGACCGTTCGGGCGGGTGTGCGAGAACACCTGCGCGCACTCCACCGCGCGGACCGATGCCGCCTGGTTCAGGCCGTCGTTTGCGGCCAGCGCGCCGATGCCTGCTGCCGCTCTCTGCGCGTTCACGAGCGCCACAGAGGTCTGGATCTGCGCTGCGATGTCATTGGCCACAACATCCGGTGCCAGGGCGATCGCTTCTTCGTCGATATAGTGGACGTCGCTGGCTTCGTCTTCCGCACGCAGGGCCGCCTGATCGTCGACCTCCGGCGCGGCCTTCTTGCTGCAGCCGATCACGCCCAGTACAAACGTGCCTACCAGAGCATATACCGCCAATCTTTTCAGCAAACTGTTCTTCATAGGTACCACCTTCCGTTCAAAAATAAAAATCGATTTTGTTACACAGTTTTTGGTAATTTTAGTCTACCTGCTAACACGGCGCATGTCAATCATATTTTTGAACGATTTTTGATAAAAATTTCCTTTTTTGATAAAAAATCGGTCAAATTTGAGAGGTTTTATGATTAGTAGCTCCACTGAATCTTCTTGACCACATTCACAAATTCGCCGTTTGTCCGCGTTTTGGCAAACAGGTCGAGGACGTGGTCGACGGCCTCATCGCTCTTCATGCCGTTGAAGGCGCGGCGGATCATGTTGATGGCATCGAGTTCGTCCGGCGTCAGCAGCAGGTCGTCGCGGCGCGTACCGGATTTTTGAATGTCGATCGCAGGGAAGATCCGGCGCTCGGAAAGCTTGCGGTCAAGCACGAGTTCCATGTTGCCGGTGCCCTTGAATTCCTCGTAGACGACATCGTCCATCTTGGAGCCGGTGTCGATCAGCGCGGTCGCCAGGATGGTGAGGCTTCCGCCCTCGCGCATGTTGCGGGCGGCGCCGAAGAAACGCTTGGGCATATGCAGGGCCGCGGGGTCGAGACCGCCGGAAAGCGTGCGTCCGCTCGAGGGCTCGGTCAGGTTGTAGGCGCGCGTCAGACGCGTGATGGAGTCAAGGAGGATCATGACGTCCTTCTTGTGCTCGACCAGGCGCTTGGCGCGTTCGATGGCCATCTCGGAAACGCGTTTGTGGTGCTCCGGCAGTTCGTCGAACGTGGAGTAGATGACTTCGACGTTTTCGCCCTGGATGGCTTCCTTGATGTCGGTCACTTCCTCGGGGCGCTCGTCGATCAGCAGAATGATCAGGTGGATCTCCGGGTTGTTGAGCTTGACGGACTTGGCAACGTCTTTGACGAGCGTCGTCTTACCGGCCTTCGGCGGGGAAACGATCATGCCGCGCTGTCCTTTGCCGACGGGGCACATGAGGTCCATGACGCGCATCGCGATGCCGGTCGAAGGACGCTCCAGCCGGATCTTGTCGTCCGGGAAGATCGGCGTCATGTCTTCAAAATTGTAACGGCGCGTCGCTTCTTCGGGCGTGTAGCCGTTGATGCTCTTGACATAGAGGAGGGCTGAGAATTTTTCCCCCTGCGTTTTGACGCGGGTGTTGCCGCTCACGATGTCGCCGGTCTTTAAACGGAAACGGCGGATCTGGCTCGGCGCCACGTACACGTCGTTCTCGCCGGGAAGGTAATTCTCGCAGCGGATGAAGCCGTAGCCGTCCGGCATGACTTCCAGGATGCCGTTCGCCAGCTCGCCGCTGTCGAGTTCGTGCGCGATCTCATCCTTGTGCTGGATGGGCTGCTCCTGCGCGCGCTGCTCTCTCCTGTCGTCTGTGTGTCTCTTCTCGTCGGAATGCTTCCTCTCCTCGGGATGCCTTCTGTCTTCCGAAAAGCGTTTTTTCCCGGAGGGCGCTTTTTCCGCCTGCCTGGGCGCGGATTCTTCTGCGGGTTTTTCCGTTTTTGCGGCCTTCTCGGCTTTTTCTTCCTTTTCGGCTTTTTCCGCCTGCTCGGCCGCAGCCTTTTTCGCGTCCTCCTCGTCCTGCTTTAACATCGCATCGACGAGCTCCGCTTTTTTGAGCGTGGTGGTGCGCTTCATGCCGCGCTGTTTGGCGATGCCGCGCAGATCGGCGAGCGCCAACGATTCATACATTTCTCTGGTCATGGGTTCCTCTCTTGAAAAGTGTTTTCGTCTAATCGATCCTTTTTTTATATGGGTTATCAAAAATGGGGTTCATGGGAATGGAAACCATTCTGAATAGTTTAGACAAATGGATTATAGCGGAGGGGTCGGGATTTTTCAATGATTAATTCGGAAACCACTATCCCTGATTTGTCTCATTCGTTGTCGCGCGGGAGGAGGTTCTCTCCCTCGGTGTATCTGTCATCGCCGGTGAGGTGCGCCATATGCGCGCGGATGGTTTTTTCGTAGCCGTTTTCGGAGGGCTCGTAGAGGACGGCGTCGGCGACGTCGTCGGGAAGGTACTGCTGGCCGGAGTAGTGTTCTTCATATAAATGAGCGTATTCGTAGCCGATGCCGTGGCCGAGGTTCGAAGACTGCGGGTAGTGGGCGTCCTGCAGGTACGGGGGGATCGGCAGGTTGCCGGTCGATTCGACGAGCGCCTGCGCGGCATCGATGGCATTGACGGCAGTGTTGGACTTCGGCGCCGTCGCGATATAGGTCGCCGCCTGGGCAAGGACGATGCGGGACTCGGGCCAGCCGAGGCGTTCCGCCGCCTGCGAAGCCGCCACCGCGACACGCAGCGCATTGGGGTCCGCGTTGCCGACGTCTTCTGCGGCGCAGATCATGATGCGGCGCGCGATGAATTCCGGCTCCTCTCCCGCCGCGATCATACGCGCGAGATAATACACCGCGGCGTCCGGGTCGGAGCCGCGCATGCTTTTGATGAAGGCGGAAATCGTGTCGTAATGATTGTCGCCGTCCTTATCATAACAAAGCGCGCGCTTCTGGATGCACTCTTCCGCGATCTCCTTCGTGATGTGAATGATGCCTTTTTTGTCCCGCTCCGTGGTGAGCACACCGATCTCGACCGCGTTCAGCGCGTGGCGCGCGTCGCCGTTTGCAACATCGGCAAGAAAGGCGACCGCATCATCGTCAATCTTCGCGCGGTACATGCCGAGGCCTCTTTCCTTGTCGGTCACGGCGCGGCGGATGAGCGTCGCGATGTTCTCCTGCGAGAGCGGTTTCAGTTCAAAAATCGTGGAGCGTGAAATGAGAGCGCTGTTGACTTCGAAGTAGGGATTCTCCGTCGTCGCGCCGATCAGCGTGAGCGTCCCGTCTTCAACGAAGGGCAGGAGGTAATCCTGCTGGGCCTTGTTGAAGCGGTGGATCTCATCGATGAAGAGGATCGTTTTTTTGCCGTACATGCCAAGCGCTTCCTTCGCGCGGCGCACCACCTCTTCCATGTCCTTCTTCCCGGCGGCAGTGGCGTTGATCTGGGAAAACTCCGCCTTCGTCGTGCCCGCGATAACGCGGGCCAGGGTCGTTTTGCCGGTGCCCGGCGGTCCGTAAAAGATCACGGAGGACAGGCGGTCCGCCTTGATGGCGCGGCTAAGGAGCGACCCATCGCCCAGGATGTGCTCCTGCCCGACCACCTCTTCCAGGGTGCGTGGGCGGAGCCTTGCGGCGAGCGGCGCTTCCTTTTCTTTTTTTTCCTGTGACATGTACTCGAACAGATCCATGGCAGATGTTTTGTATGAGAGGAACCACTGTCCCTGAGGTGTGTCAGAGGGGACGGTTCTCTTTGACACATCCTCTCTGACACAGTGGTTCCTTTTTTTTATCAGAATTCAGCCAGTTCTTTCATGATCAGGTGGCGCGGGGTGCCGTTCACGTAGATCTGCGGCACTTCGCCCTGGATGAGCGGGCTCGCGTACGCAATGAAGTCTTCCGTCAGGCCGCAGCCGTCTTCCGTGATCCATTCGACGGGAACGTGTCTTTCGACGTTCGCGATCTCGTGGATGTCATAGATGTCCGTGCCGCACAGGTACGGGTCGGACTGCAGGCGCTTCAGGATGACCATGACGCCGGTCTTGCCGTCGGCGGCAGCCTTTGCCGCATCGCGGCCGGACTGGAACGCATCTTCCGCGTCCGTCGCGGAAGCGATATGGGAAGCGGCTCTCTGGAGCGTTGAAAATTCGATGGCGCGGGTCTTTAAGCCGGTCTTCTCCGCGATCATTCTGGAGAGAATCGCGGCGCAGCCGGAAAGCTGTTTGTGGCCGAACGCATCGACCGCAGCGGCTCCCGCTCCCGCTTCGCACACGAAGGTCCCGTCCGCGAGCTTCACACCTTCCGAAACGGCGATCACGACGGAACGTTTGGTCTTTGCGAGGTGCTCCACTTTTTCCATGAAGGCATCCATGTCGAAAACGGTCTCCGGCAGGTAGATCGCGTCCGCACCACTGCAGTCATCTCCCTTGGCGAGCGCGGCGGCGGCGGTAAGCCAGCCGGCATGACGTCCCATGATCTCGACCACGCAGACAGTGGGCTTGGCGGCGCCAAACGACTCATTGTCGCGGATGATTTCCTTTAAGCTGGTCGCGATGTATTTTGCGGCGCTCCCGTATCCCGGGCAGTGGTCCGTGACCGGCAGGTCGTTGTCGATCGTCTTCGGAACGCCGATGAAGCGCTGCTTCTTGCCCTTTTCCGCGGCGAAGTCCGACAGCATCTTCACGGTGTCCATGGAATCGTTGCCGCCGATGTAGAACATCACCTCGATGTCATGCTTCTCCATGATGGCGATCACTTTTTCGTAAACGTCTTCATGGCCTTCGATGGCGGGCATTTTGTAACGGCAGGAGCCGAGGAATGCGGACGGGGTGCGCTTTAAAAGTTCCAGCCCCATCGGGTCCGCGAGATAATTGTCGAGGTCGCAGAGCTTGTCTTCAAGGAAGCCCTCGATGCCGTGGACCATGCCGAACACCTTCGGCGCGCCGAGCTTTTTGGCTTCCGCATAGACGCCTGCCACGGAGCAGTTGATGACGGCGGTCGGTCCACCCGACTGGCCGATGACGATGTTTCCTAACATATGTGTGTACCTCCTAATAATGAGTCAGGTTGTGAGTAGTCATGCTGAACGATTCT
>JAGAHC010000108.1 GCA_017627275.1 Lachnospiraceae bacterium | reverse complement strand
ATTCGCTCTTTTTCTCCCTGCCCATCAGTGCCTTCACCATGTCGGCAGGTTCCATTTTTTCAAACAGGATGCTGTAGACGCCGTCAACGATCGGAGTCTCGATCCCGTATTTTTCTCCCAGTTCCTTTGCGGCCTTGGCGCTGAAGACGCCTTCCACCACCTGATTCACCTTCTCCATGGCTTCGTCCGGCGTTGCGCCTTCTCCGATCAGGATCCCGGCGCGGCGGTTTCTGGAATGCATGGAGGCGCAGGTCACGATGAGGTCGCCGATACCGGTAAGTCCGGAAAAGGTCTCCGCCTTGCCGCCCATCGCCACGCCGATCTTGGAGATCTCCGCAATCCCCCTCGTAATGAGCGCGGCCTTCGTGTTGTCGCCGTAGCCCAGTCCGTCCGCGATGCCGGCCGCCAGGGCGACGACGTTTTTGAGCGCCGCTCCCACCTGCATGCCGAGGATGTCGGAACTCGTATAGACCCGCAGGAAGTCGCTCATAAAGATTTCCTGCACGTATTCCGCGTCCTTTTGGTCATCCGCGCCGGAGACGATCGCGGTGGGGATGCCTTTTCCCACTTCCTCTGCGTGCGTCGGCCCGCACAGGACCGATACCCTGCACTGCGGAATCTCTTCCAGGATGATGTCGGTGAGTGTCTTGAGCGACCCCTCTTCGATCCCCTTGGCGACGGAGACGATAAGCTGTCCTTCTTTGACAAACGGCGCCATCGCTTTGGCAGTCGATCTCGTAAAGTGCGAAGGCACGGCAAGCACCAGTAAGTCCATACCGTAGATCGCGATCTCCAGATCCGTCGTGGCCGTTACCAGATCGGGCAGGACCACGCCCGGCAGTTTTTCCTTCTGCTCGTGATACTTTTGCAGCATCTCCACTTCCGATGCGATGGCCGAGTAAACCTTTACGCTATGGCCGTTGTGCGACAGCGCGTACGTAAGTGCCGTTCCCCAGCTTCCCGCGCCGATCATTCCGATGTTCGCCATTATTCTCTCCTTTTTGTCAGATAGGTTTTGTTTTCCGTTCCGTTTAACAGCCGCTTGATGTTTTCCTTATGTCTGGTATAGGCCATGACGGAAAGCAGGATCATCAGGATGTACATTTCCGCATTGATCGCACCCGTCGCCGGCGCAAACTTCCCCCGCGCGCCCTGCACGATCATCCAGAGCGGGATCGCCGCATACACGATGAGGGACGAAAGCGAAACGTAATGCGTTAAGAAAAACGGCAGGAGGAAGCAGGCGACCGCGAACGGGAACAGTCCCGGCGCAAAGGCGATGACGAATCCGAGCATCACCGCGACACCCTTTCCTCCTCGAAATTTCATATAAAACGGATAGTCATGTCCCAGGATACAGCCTGCCAGCGCGTAGACCTTCAGCAGGTAGATCTTGTCCGGGTACTGTTTCGAAAACAGCGCCGTGACAAGCAGAAGGGCCAACAGGCACTTCAACGCGTCGATCAGAAGAACGACAGCGCCCGCCTTTTTTCCGAGGACCCGGACGGCGTTGGTCGTTCCGGCGTTCCCGCTTCCGTATTCACGGATGTCGATCCCGTTCATACGGCCGATGAGATACGCGGCCTGTATGATCCCGAAGGCATACCCGATGAGAAGACTGCAAAGCTTTGCCACCGCAAACTCCTTTTATGATTTCTCGCTGACGCGCTCCCTGATCACAAACCGGATGGGCGTGCCCTTAAAGCCGAAGGCTTCTCTGATCCGGTTCTCGAGGTAGCGCTGGTAGGAAAAATGCATCAGTTTTTTATCATTGACAAAGAATACAAAGGTCGGCGGGCAGACGGAAGCCTGCGTGGTATAGAGAATGCGCAGCATCTTGCCCTTGTCCTGCGGGGGCTGCTGCAGCATTGCCGCCTCCGTGATGATCTCGTTTAAAACGCCCGTCTGGATCCGCAGGTTCATATTATCATAGACCAGATCGATCTCGTCGTAGAGCTTTCCCATCCGCTGTCCGGTCATGGCGGAAATGAAGATGATCTCCGCATAGGAAAGGAAGGAAAGCGTCTGCCGCACCTTGTCCGTGAAGGTCTTCATGCTCTTGTTGTCTTTTTCGATCAGGTCCCACTTGTTGACCGCCACGATGACAGCCTTCCCGCGGTCATGCGCGATGCCTGCGATCTTGGCATCCTGCTCGGTGATCCCTTCCGCGGCGTCGATGACGAGGACGGCGATGTCCGCCCGCTCCACCGCGCCGACACTGCGCAGGTACATATAGTACTCCAGGTCTTCCTTGACCTTGTTCTTCCTGCGAAGACCCGCCGTATCGATAAAGACATAGTCTTTGCCGTTGTGCTTCACCCTGGTGTCGATCGCGTCTCTGGTGGTGCCCGCGATGTCCGACACGATGACGCGCTGCTCGCCGATCAGACGGTTGATGATCGAGCTTTTTCCGGTGTTGGGTTTCCCCACGATGGCCACGCGGATCTCGTCCTCTTCCTCTTCTTCCTCGCGCGGATCCGGGAAGTGCGACACCACGATGTCAAGCATGTCGCCGATGCCCATTTTATTGGAAGAAGAAATGGGGATCGGGTCACCGATGCCGAGGTTGTAGAACTCGTACACGTCGCTCTCCATGAGCTTTGGCTTATCGACCTTGTTGACCACGAGGATGACCGGTTTGCCGGACTTGCGCAGGATGTTCGCGACTTTGTCGTCCGCGTCCTGCACACCCTGTTTGATATCGACCATGAACAGGATGACATCCGCCATATCGATGGCAAGCAGCGCCTGCTCGCGCATCTGCGAGAGGATGATGTCTTTGGAATCCGGCTCGATCCCGCCTGTGTCGATCAGGGTAAAGTCGTAGTTTAACCAGTTGCAGTCGGCATAGATCCGGTCCCTGGTGACCCCCGGCGTATCCTGAATGATTGCAATTTTTCTTCCGGCAAGCGCATTAAACAGCGTCGACTTCCCCACATTGGGGCGGCCGACGATGGCGACCACCGGCTTATTCTTTCGTTTCGACATACCTGATATTGTAACCAAATCCGCCATTTTCGTAAACCTTTTCGTCTTGTAAAGGGCACCCCAAACGGATAGAATGAAGGGTGAAACGATCGACCTGTATTCACATCCGGAGAGAAAGCCTATGCATCCCGTCAAACTCTATGAACAGCTGGAGAACAAGATCCCTGTCGCCCCTTTGGGCATCATCGCTTTGCCGGGCGCCGCGGAGATGGCGGAAAAAGTCAACGAGCACATCGTTTCCACCCGCCGCGCGGACCACAACATCGCCAAAAATGACCCCGCCTTCGGCGGATACGTCCTCGATGACTACCGGATCCCCGTGGACCTAAGCCGCGTGGAGACCGGCGAGGGAAGGGCTCTCCTCCTCGACAGCGTGCGGGGCAAGGACATTTTCATCATCGTCGACGTTACCAATCATTCCATCACCTATAAGATAAACGGCTTCCTCAACAGCATGTCGCCGGATGATCATTTTCAGGACTTAAAGCGTGTGATCCTTGCCATCAACGGCAAGGCCAGACGCATCGCCGTCATCATGCCCTTCCTGTATGAGGGCAGACAGCACGGAAGGAGCGGCAGGGAGTCGCTCGACGCCTCCATCATGTTCCGCGAGCTCGTGGACCTCGGCATCACGAACTTCATCACCTTCGACGCGCATGATCCGCGCATCTCGTCTTCCGCGCCGATGGCCAGCTTTGACAACTTTACCCCGCCCTATCAGTTCCTGCGCTCCCTCATGCACAGCGTGCCGGACCTCGTCGTCGACAAGGACCACATCGTCGTCATCAGCCCCGATGAGGGCGCCGTCGACCGCGCCGTCTACTTCGCCGGCGTCATCGGCGTCGACGTCGGCATGTTCTATAAGCGCAGAGACTACACCACCATCGTCGGCGGCAAGAACCCCATCGTCGCCCACGAATTCCTCGGTGAGGAACTGAACGGGAAGGACGCCATCATCATCGACGACATGATCTCTTCCGGCGGCAGCATCCTCGACACCTCCAGGCAGCTCAAGCAAAAGGGCGCTGCCCGCGTCTTCCTCTGCACCACCTTCGGCCTCTTTACCGACGGCCTTGCGGCCTTCGACAAAGCCTATGAGGAAGGCGCCTTCGACAAGGTCGTGACGACGAACCTCACGCACCTCCCGCCCGAAGTCTATGACCGCCCCTACTTCGTCGCCGCGGACATGACCAAGTACATGGCGACCATCATCGATTTCATCAACCACGATGCCGCCATCACCAACGTCTCCGCTCCCACCGACAAGATCCATAAGATTTTGGAGCGGTACAACCAGCACATCGCCACCGAGACCGAGCAGGAAATGCTGGAAAACACTGAATTTTAAGACAAAGGAACCACTGTCCCTGAGGAAACTGGTCCCTGTACTGCGGGACCAGTTTCCTCAGGGACAGTGGTTCCTTTCAGGCCCAGAAGGCATCCGTGATATGACGGATGCCTTTTTCATCGATGGCCAGCACATCAAAGCGCATCGGGGTGTCCTCCGGCACGCCCTTCACCATCCGGTAGTACTGCGCGACTTGCAGGATCCTGTGGATCTTCGCGGGCGTGACAGAGTCCTCGGGGTCGCCGGCGCGGTGGGAGGCGCGAAACTTCACTTCGATAAATACGAGGGTGAGACCGTCTCTTGCAACGAGATCGATCTCGCCTGATCTGCAGCGGAAGTTCCGCGCAAGGATGCGATACCGCTTGCTTTCCAAATACAAAACCGCGCGGTCTTCCATTTCCGCGCCCAGCTTTCTTTTATTCATCTTTCGGCTCTTTTCTAAGATTGAGAATGATGATCCGCGTCAGGAAAACAGATCAAAGGAAATGTGTGAGAAACGTCCTGCGGTGAATGGGGGACGGGCCCTGCGCTTTTAAAGCTTCAATGTGCGCCGCCGTGCCGTATCCCTTGTGTGCGGCAAAGCCGTATCCCGGGTACTGCGCATCGTATTCTTCCATCAGACGGTCTCTGGTCACCTTCGCGAGGATGCTGGCTGCGGCAATCGAGAGGCACTTGGCGTCGCCCTTGACGATGGGAACCTGCGGGATCGTGATCCCGGGAATGGTCACGGCATCCGCCAGAATGACGGAAGGGGAAACGGGGAGCTGCGCGATCGCGCTGCGCATGGCTTCATAGGTCGCCTGCAGAATGTTGATCTTGTCGATGCGTTCCGCATCGACCAGCGCCACCGCATAGGCAAGCGCCTCCTCCCGGATCACGTCAAAGAGCTCGTCGCGCTTTGCGGCCGAGAGTTTTTTGGAATCGTTTAAGAAGGGAATGGTGTGTTCCGGCGGAAGGATGACGGCGGCTGCGGCAACCGGCCCTGCCAGGGGACCGCGGCCCGCTTCGTCCACGCCGCAGATATAGACGGTCTCTTCCTGCAGGATCGACGGCGAAGCATCTTCCCCGAACAGCGCCCTGACGGCTGTTTCGTCTTCAAAGGTGCGCATGGAACGCACGCGCGCCGCATCGAGTTCCAGTCTTTCCTGCTTCGTGCGCCCCATAGGTTTACTGATGCTTCAGAATGCCAAACTCCGAGAACGGATAGATGCGGAGCCAGGCTCTGCCGATAATCTCTCTTCGTTTGATGTTGCCGACGTCGCCGTAGCGGCTGTCCTTGCTGACGGCGCGGTTGTCTCCGAGGCAGAAGTATTCGTCGTCCGCCAGCGTGAGCTCGTCGATGGCAAGCCCAGGATCGGTGATGGGATCCTTCCCGTACGTCTCCGAGAGCGGCTGCCCGTCGATGTAGATCGTCCCGTCGAGGTCGATCCGCACGGTCTCGCCCGGCAGGCCGATGATGCGCTTGATGTAATAGGTCTTCTCTTCCATTCGGTACGGAAAGACGATGATGTCAAACCGCTCCGGATCGCGGAAGCGGTACGTGATCTTGTCCGCGATCAGCTGATCGCCGCTCTGGAGCGTCGGCACCATGGAAGTCCCGAAGACTTCGGTGCGCTGCGCCACAAACTTGACCAGCAGAAACGTGATGACGAGCACCACGGCAACGTATAAGACAAATTCAAAAAATCCCTTTAAAGCTTTCATATTACTGACGGCGGATCCAGCGTGATCCGTCCGAGTCTCCCATTCTTAAAGTCATCCAGTACCAGTGCCTTGGCGCGTTCCGTATCCGGTTCCGCACCGGGCAGAAGCAAATGCTTGATCATCGCGATCTCTTCCGCTGTCCCTGCCCCGTATTTTTCCCGCAGCGCGTCCGGATAGTGTTCCGCAAGGTAATCATTCAGGAAATCAAACCTTGTCTGCCTATCTATCATATCATCTTTCATAGAGCCGACAAGTGCAAGCTTTAAGGCGATCGAAGGATCCTCAAACTTCGGCCAGGTGATGCCCGGCGTATCCAGAAGCTCCAGATCCTTGTTGAGCCTCAGCCACTGTTTCCCCTTCGTTACGCCCGGCTTGTTGCCGGTTTTGGCAACGGCCTTGCCGCAGACGGAATTGATGAAGGTCGACTTGCCGACGTTGGGCACACCGACCACCATGGCGCGCATCGGGCGGCCGATAATGCCGCGCTTTTTGTTGCGCTCGATCCTTTCCCGGCAGGCTTCCTGCACAAGGGTGAGGATGGTCTTGTTCTTCTGTCTGCTTCTGGCATCCAGGTCGAGCGTTCCGAAGCCGAGCGCTTCGTAGTGGGTAAGAAACTGCTTTGTCGCCTTCTCGTCCGCAAGATCGCTCTTATTCAAAAGAAGGATCCGCGCCTTGCCGTTTGCCAGCGTATCGATGTCCGGGTTTCTGCTCGATACTGGGATCCGCGCATCGACGAGCTCGAGGATCAGATCCACCAGCTTCAGGTTCTCTTCCATCATGCGCCGGGCCTTTGTCATATGCCCGGGATACCAGTCGTACTGCTTCTGCGTCATTTTACAAACCCTGCGTCTGCGCCTGCGGCGGGCAGCGCATACCACACCTTGCCGATGATCGTATCGCCGGAGACATTGCCGATCGACGCCGAGCGTGAATCCTCGCTGGCGTTGCGGTTGTCGCCGATCACAAAGTATTCGTTTTCCCCGACCACGACCGGGGACTGCGCGATGCCGCCGTCCGCGATGACTTCAAACTCCGCATTTTTGACATCCGGCACCCCATTGATGAGGAGCGCGCCGTTTTCCACCTGCACCGTGTCCCCGGGCATCCCGACCACACGCTTGACGTAAGGATGGGAATCGGTATTGCCGCCCGGGTAAAACGCAATGACGTCATAGCGGGACACATCGCCCAGACGATACGATACCCGGTTGATCAGGACGTTCTGCCCGTTCGAGAGTGTCCCCTCCATGGATTCCCCCAGCACCGGCAGACGCTTTCCGAGTCCCAGCGTCACGACGATGGCAAGAACGATCGCGATCACCGTGATGATGATCCACGAAACGAATTCCTTCAGTCTGTGGAGGCGCACCTTGGACTGGCTTTCGTAAAACGAAAGCCCTTCCTGCGTCCGTCTTCTTTTTTTGATGCCTT
Organism: Lachnospiraceae bacterium; assembly: GCA_017627275.1. GTDB lineage: Bacteria > Bacillota > Clostridia > Lachnospirales > Lachnospiraceae > CAG-791. The sequence goes on along the minus strand of JAGAHC010000108.1, from coordinate 13,200 downwards.
TTACCTGCATATTCTCCGAAAAACAAAGCAGGAGACGGTGTCCCGTCTCCTGCCATTTGGTCAAATCCTTACCAGATTATTCGGCAGGCTTTTCTTCTGCCGGTGTTTCCTCAGCAGGAGCCTCTTCTGCCGCAGCTTCTTCTGCAGGGGCTTCAGTCTGTTCCGCTTCCGCAGCAGCTTCCACAGCTTCTACGATCGCTTCTTCCGTAACCGGCGTCTCTTCCTCAAGGACGATCTCCTCCGCCATGTTGTAACGGCCGATCTTCTCCTTAACCTTCGCCTTCTTACCGCTGAGGGCTCTTAAGTAGTTGAGCTTTGCTCTTCTGACCTTACCGACGCGGACGACCTGAATGCCTTCCACGTTCGGGGAATGCAGCGGCCATGTCTTTTCCACGCCGATACCGCTGGAACGTTTCCGTACGGTAAAGGTCTCCTTGGCTCCGCCGCCCTGGCGCTTGATGACAACGCCTTCAAATACCTGTGTTCTCTCGCGGTTTCCTTCCTTGATGCGGTTCGATACGCGAACGGTATCGCCGACATGGAAAACCGGAATCCGCTTCTTCTGCTGGCCTTTTTCCAGCTGTTTGATGATTTCTCTGTTCATATCTTTACTCCTGTTTCCGGATGTTCTTACCCGTGTTGTCTGGCAGCGGACCATCTCTTATCATGATTGCGCCTTGCTTCGGCGCTGTTTACACGGTCAGTCGACCGCAGTAACCTAAATAATTTAGCACATCGCGTGCCGCTTTTCAAGAGGAACCACTATCCCTGGGAAACTGGTTCCGCTTTCCGGAACCAGTTTCCTCAGGGATAGTGGTTCCTTTGTTGCTCATATACGCTTCATACAGGTCCGGCCTGCGCTCCTTCGTGCGCTCGATGCTCTGCGTAAGGCGCCAGGCATCGACCTTGGCGTGGTCTCCCGAGAGCAGGATCTCCGGGACCTTCTTCCCGCGCCACTCTTCGGGGCGCGTATACTGCGGATATTCGAGCAGTCCGTTCTGGAAGCTGTCGATCTCCGCGGAGTTTTCGTTGTGCAAAACGCCGGGAACGAGGCGGGAGACGGCATCGATGAGGGTGAGGGCCGGCAGCTCGCCGCCGGTTAATACATAGTCGCCCATGGAGATCTCATCGTCCACGATCTCCTCGAGCGCCCGCTCGTCGATTCCCTCGTAATGTCCGCACAGAAGGATCAGGTCCTCCTCCAGCGAGATCTCTTCCGCGATCTCCTGCGTAAAGGTCCTTCCCTGGGGCGAGAGGTAGATGACGCGCGCATCCTTCCCCGCTTTTTCCTTCACGGCCATGCAGCAGTCATACACCGGCTGTGCCGCCATGAGGAGCCCCGCGCCGCCGCCGTAGGTATAGTCGTCGACCCGGCCGTGCTTCTCGAGGGTATAGTCCCTGATGTTCACCGCCGTCACGTCGATGAGGCCCGCGGCTCTCGCTCTTGCCATGATGCTGTTGTTCACGCCGTTTTCGATCATCTCCGGAAACAGCGTCATCACGTAAAACTGCATCTTACAGGTCCTTTAGTCCGTCCAGGAGATGGACCTTCATAAAGCCCTCTTCCACGTTCACATCGAGGATGCATTCCGGGATCGCGGGGATCAAAAGGTCCCTGCCTTCCTTCGTATCCACGATGTACACATCATTGGCGCCGGTTGCCAGCACGTCTTTCAGGACACCGAGTTCCTCTTCCTTCTCATCAATGACCTTTAAGCCGATGAGGTCCGGGATGTAATGCTCGCCGTCCGCAAGCGGAAGCGCTTCTTCTCTCGGAATATAAAGCTCCGCGCCGCGCAGTTTCTGCGCGTCTTCGATCCGGTCCGTCCCTTCAAATCCAAGGATGACCATGTTCTTAAAGAACTTGACGCTTTTGATCCCGACTTCCCGGCGTTCTCTGCCGGTGTCGAGGATCACACGTTTTAATGCACGGAAACGCTTCGGGTCATCCGTTGTGGGATAAACCTTCACTTCTCCGTGCAATCCGTGCGTTGTGCTGATGACGCCTACCCGAAATTCTTCAACCATGCTTTTTTTGCAAAGTCATTCACACATGCCGATTATGCTTCGACTTTGTCCGTGATGTCCACGTCCACGCGGGTCCCGTCCATGGCAGAGGCCGCCTTGACGACCGCGCGGATGGATTTGGCGATCCGTCCCTGTCTGCCGATGACCTTCCCCATGTCGGAAGGCGCGACGCTCAGATTGATGCGAATGTTCTTGCCTTCCTGTTTCTGTGTCACCACAACTTCTTCCGGGTGTTCCACCAAAGCCTTGGCGATTACTTCCACCAATTCTTTCATGGTTCTTTAGATCCCCGCCTGTTTGAAGAGCTTCTTCACAACGGTGGTCGGCTGCGCACCGTTTGCAAGCCACTTTTTGGCCTTTTCCGCGTCAACCTGTACGGTACCCGGATCCGTGTTGGGATCATAGAAACCGATCTCGTCGATGTTTCTGCCGTTTCTGGCTGTCGCCGCGTCCGCCACCACGATGCGGTAGAACGGAACCTTCTTTTCGCCGATTCTTGTGAGTCTGATTTTAACCATAATGAATACTTCCTCCTGTTTATTTTGAGGGCAACTGCCGTTTGGCAGCCGTCCAGTTTCTACGTGTATAGATTAAAACGGAAATCTTCCGCGTCTGCCGGGGAATCCTCCCATGAGTCCTCCGCCGCGGCGTCTGCCGCCCATGCCGGGAAGTCCGCCCTTCTTCATGAACTTCTGCATCTCCGTGAACTGCTTGATAAAACGGTTCACCTCTGCGATGTCGTTGCCGCTCCCCTTTGCGATGCGGAACTTCCGCTGCGGGCTCATGATCTTCGGATTTTCCCTTTCCTCCGGGGTCATGGAAAGGACAATGGCCTCGGTCTTTGAAAACATCTTCTCGTCGATCGCGCCTTCCAGCTCGTCCTTTGAAATGCCCATGTTCGGCAGGAGCGAGAGCATCGAGGCAAAGCCGCCCATCTTGCGCATCTGCCTTAAGCTGTCCAGATAATCGTTGTAATCGAACTTCCCTTTCTTCAGCTTCTGCGCGCGGGCCTTGTTCTTTTCCGCGTCCTCTTCTTCAAAGGCGGCCTGCGCCTTATCGATCAGGGTCAGCATGTCGCCCATGCCGAGGATCCGGTTGGCCATGCGGTCGGGGTGGAACTCCTCCAGGTCGCTCAGCTTCTCGCCCATACCGACGTAAAGGATGGGCTTGCCGGTCACTGCCTTGACGGAAAGCGCCGCGCCGCCCCTGGTGTCGCCGTCCATCTTGGAAAGGATGACGCCGTCGACGCCGATCTTTTCATCGAAGGTCTTCGCGACGTTCACGGCTTCCTGACCGGTCATCGCGTCGACGACCAGCAGGGTCTGGTGCACGTCCACCGCGCGCTTGACGGCGGAAAGCTCTTCCATCATTTCCTCATCGATCTGCAGACGGCCCGCCGTATCGAGGAGGACGACGTTTTCCTTATGCGCTTTCGCATGCTCAATAGCTGCCTTTGCAAGCTTCGGCACGTCCTTTTCTCCGTCGATAAAGAAGCAGTCGACGTTCTGCGCCTTCGCGTTGACCTTGAGCTGTTCAACGGCCGCCGGACGATACACGTCCAGTGCCGCAAGGAGCGGAGTCTTTCCCTTTGTCTTTAACTTTCCCGCGATCTTGGCCGCGGTCGTCGTTTTACCGGAACCCTGCAGGCCTGCCATCAGGATGACGGTGATCGCCTGTCCCGGCTGGAACGCGATCTCCGTTGTTTCGGAGCCCATGAGCGATGTCAGCTCCTCGTCCACGATCTTGATGACCGTCTGCGCCGGATTCAGCCCGTTCATGACTTCCGACTGGAGGCAGCGCTCCTTCACCGTGCCGACGAACTGCTTCACCACGCGGAAGTTGACGTCCGCTTCGAGAAGCGCCATCCGCACCTCTTTTAAGGCCGCATCGATGTCCGCCTCCGAAAGCTTTCCCTTGCCCCGCAGGTTCTTAAAGATATTCGATAATTTGTCCGATAACGATTCAAATGCCATCTTCTGTCTTTACAAGCTTTCCTTTACGATCTCCGCGGCGAGCTGTTTTACCGCCTTCTCCGTGGAGCTTTCTTCGATCGTCTTCGCAATCTTCCGTATCTTCTCCGATTTGGCAATCAGCCTGAGCTTGTCCTCGTACCCTCTTAAGAGCGATGTCGTGCGTTTTAAGAGGTCATGCACCGCCTGCTTGCTGACGCCTTCCATCTCCGCGATCTCGTTCAGCGACAGATCGTCATACACCGCCATCTCGTACACCTTCTGCTGGTGCCCGGTCAGCAGCGGCCCGTAAAAGTCATATAAAAGACCTTCTTCGACGATTCGCTCCACGTTTTGCTCCTTTAAACAGCAATCAGGCGGCCTGTTGCAAGCCGCCTGCTTATTCTATGCTGTGGATTCTGCCGTGTCAAGTATTTTTTCTTGACACCAAGGAACCACTATCCCTGAGGAAACTGATCCCTGTACTGCGGGACCAGTTTCCTCAGGGATAGTGGTTCCTTGTTTAATTGTATGCTACAGCTACATTACTAAAGTACAAAATTTCAAATCCATCCAGCTTTAGCTCCTCAATCCAATCTGATCTTTCTGTGCTCACAACAAACAAATCGTCTTCTGTATACTTGCAGTCAGCAATCAGTATTTCCTCTTTCCAACTTCTCACCGTGTTTTCATTATCATAATGTGTAAACCGCATTGGCAGTTCTCGCGAAAGCCCTTCTTTGTCGTATTCTACTGTTTCAATAAACGCATCGGTCGGAACCGGCGCATAAAACATGGCATAAACCGGGCTGACATCCATCAAGTAAATCTTGCTTTCCTTCCCTTCTTCTGTTTTCTTCCCCCATTCTCTTTCTGCAAAAGAAATGGCTTCCTGCGCTCCATCCTGATAAAGCTTTGCAACATTATCGTCATATTCTGTTGCATAATAGGACATAAAGCCTATCAGGCTTCCTGCGAAAAGAATTACGAAGAAGTATCGTGCCTTTTCTCCAAATCGCTCAGAGATCGTAAACACACCAACGCTTAAAAAATAGATAATCGGAAGATGTATTAGATTAATTCGATTAAAAACAACTTCAATAAACAGGCCAAGAATCCCTCCGCAAATAAACCAGATCCACACCAGTCCCTCTAGCGGATACTTTTTTTCTTTACGCAAAGAAAAACAGCTGATGCCGATTCCAAGGATTATCAGGATGTTACTAAAATGATAATAGAGTCCATACCCAGGTGTTATATTGCTGACCCGTCCGTCATCCTGTGCCTTAAACATCAAAATGGTGTCTGAAAAACGGCGCAATAAAACCCGTGGTGACAAACTCAGTTCATCAGACCGAAAATGATATAATCTGGGTATGGAAATAACACCTCTGATTTCCTCCATCAACCCACTATTGACACACACAAACAGAATCAACGGGAGTGCCAGGCACGCAAGAATTCCTAATCCTCCGAACAGAAAACGGTCCGGTTTAATCATCTTTATCTTCAACAAATAGAGAAGGCTCCCGCCAATAAAAAGCGGCATGACAGGCCATGCTGCAGCATAACAGTATAAGGACAGTCCAAAGAATAGCATGGAGATCAAGAGATATTTGCTCTGTTCTGTTGCCTTCACCAGGAATAATGCGCCAAAGAGCACAAAAGCCGGAAGAAAATTACAATCCAGTGCCCATCGACTCATCATGATGTGCCACGGCATTATAGATAAAAGTGCCGTAGCAACGAGTGCAAACCGTTCGTCACGGATTTTTTTTGTAAAGAAATAAAACGCCACAAGTGTAAGACAGCCGAGCAGGGCCTGCGGAAGCCTCACGCTCAATGAGTTGACGCCAAAAAGGATCATGCAAGGTACGATCAGGAGAGATTGCATGACGCTTTGTCCACTGCCCCAGGCACTTAAATATACAGGATTGACGTACCCATGGGAGTCCGTTCCAAAATGCAATAAAGAGTATGCCTCATATCCGGAATAAAGCTCATCCACATACATTGCTCTGTTTCCGGGAATGTTCCCGATCATAAACAAACGGAGCGCAAAGCCGATCAATAGGACGAGAAGAAGTAAACTGTTTTTCTGTGAGAATAATCGCTTCATTTTTTTCTCCATGTACTATTTTGGCACCAAGGAATTGTCCTTCCTATTCGTTCGGGGTGACGACGAGGCCGCAGGTGCCGCCGATGCCTTCGGCGTCTTCGAGGGTGCCGATCTCCCAGAAGGAGAAGGCGTAGGGGTAGTTCTTTCGCGCATCCGACTCGGTCTCATAGACATAGGCTTCGTCGAGGCGGACATCTCCCGCAAGGAGCTTCTCCGAGTCCGTTGCCGTGAAGAGGCGTTTTTTGCTGCCGCCTACGATCGTATGGAATCCGCCTTCCGTGAGGGTCTCTGACATCGAGAGCACGGCGTCTGTGAGCGAAGGGCGGACGGATCTCGTCAGTTCCTCCGGCAAAAGAAGAAGGGCCGTCTCTTCGATCTCGCCCGTGTAGTCGCCGGCCATGAGAAGGACTTCGTCCGCGGCTTCCACGGCCGCGGCGGCCGTCAGCATCTCCGGCAGTTCGATGTAAGGATAGACGCGCACACCGTAGCTTAATGCCGCCGATACGTTCTGATAAAAGGACGGGTCCTGAACGAAGGCCTTTTCCTCATCAAAGAAGCCCGCGCGCACAAAGGCAAAGGTGTAATCCGTGACCACGGACCACCGGATGGTGCCGTTCTCGGAAGAAACACGCACGCCCGTCTCCTGCGGCGGCGTCGCTCCCTCGTAGGCATATTCGTTCGGTGCAAGGTCCGTCAGCACCGGCGCAAAGTAAAACCCGAATTCATCCTCCACGATGATCTCGTCGGGGTACAGTGTCTGCAGCGTAGAGAGCGAAGTCTCCTTCCCGCTTAAGAGGATCTCCTTGATCCGTTCGCGGGCGTCGGCCTCTTCCGCGCCCCTCCCCTCCGCAAGCGCATGGCTCACCAGCTCCTGCACTTCCGTCGACGTATAGAGCTTGTCTTCCCCGTTCTCCATGGCGATCCGCGCCTCATACTCGTCCAGCCGCGCATCCTGCCGCCTGTTAAAATAGAACATCAAAAAAACAAGCGCCGCCGCCAGCAGGCAGAGCGCACTCATGAAAATGATATTCGAGAGATACCCCGTTCTCTTTTCCTGGTTCATTGAAACAGCGCCTCCACAAAGGCATCCGGATCAAAACGCTGCAGGTCTTCGATCTGCTCTCCGACGCCGATGAACTTCACCGGCACCTTAAGCTCCGACTGAATCGCGACGGCGATCCCGCCCTTGGCCGTTCCGTCCATCTTCGTCAGGACGATCCCCGTCAGGTTCGCGATGTCGCCGAACTCTCTTGCCTGCGCGAGCGCATTCTGTCCGGTCGCCGCGTCGAGCACGATCCAGTTTTCGCGCAGCGCTTCCGGATATACTCTCGTGAGGATCCGGTCCAGTTTCCCCAGCTCCTCCATCAGATTCTTCTTGTTGTGCAGGCGCCCCGCCGTATCGCACAGCAGGATGTCGATGTCTCTGGCCTTGGCTGCGCTTGCCGCGTCATAGATGACGCTCCCGGGGTCAGTCCCCTGCGGCGCGGAAATGATGTCCACGCCCGCGCGCTCCGCCCAGACCTGCAGCTGCTCATTCGCCGCCGCGCGGAACGTGTCCGCGGACGCGATCAGCACCTTCTTTCCCTGCGCCTTATAAATGCCGGCAAGCTTCCCGACGGAAGTGGTCTTGCCCACGCCGTTCACGCCGATCAGCGTCACGATGGACTTCGTCTCCTCGAACGCGTACGCGTCCTCCGGCACCTGCATCACCTCGCGGATATCCTTTTTCAGAAGGTCTCTGCAATCCTTCGGATCGCGCACATGGCCTTCCTTCACTTCTTCCTTCAGCTTCTCCAGGATCTCTTCCGTCGCATGCACGCCCATGTCGCCGAGGATCATGGTCTCTTCCAGGTCCTCGTAGAGCTCGTCACTGATCGTGGCATAGCCGTTTAAAATATTGTCGACCCCGCCGACGAAGGAGTCCCTCGTCTTTTGCAGGCCCTGTTTTAACCGGTCAAAGAAACTCATTCCGTAATTTCCTTATCGATAAGATTGACGGATACGAGCGCGGAGATGCCCTTCTCCTGCATCGTGATGCCGTACAGTCTGTCCGCGCGCTCCATCGTACCGCGGCGGTGCGTGATGACGATGAACTGCGTGTTCTTCGTCAGCTTGTGCAGATAGTCGGAGAACCGCACGACGTTGTTCTCGTCGAGGGATGCTTCGATCTCATCCAGCAGACAGAACGGCGAAGGTTTCAGGTTCTGGATCGCGAACAGCAGCGCGATCGCGGTCAGCGACTTTTCGCCGCCCGAAAGCTGCATCATGTTGACGAGCTTCTTTCCCGGCGGCTGCGCGATGACGCGCACGCCTGCCGTTAAGATATCCTCGTCCTCGACGAGCTCCAGGCGTCCGAGGCCGCCGCCGAACAGCGTCTTGAAGACTTTGTCGAACTCCGTCTGGATCCTGCCGAACTGCTCCGTAAACTGCTTGCGCATCGACGCATCAAGGTTCGTGATGATGTCCTGCAGCGTCTTTTCCGCTTCCACGAGATCGTCATGCTGCGTCTTCAGGAACGTGTAGCGCTCGCTCACATCGCGGAACTCGTCGATCGCGTTGACGTTCACGGGACCGAGCGCCTTGATCTTGTTCTTTAAGGAACCGATCTCCTTCTTCATCGCCGGCAGTTCCATCTGCGTATCGGTCTTTAGCGCCTCCGCGTCGGAGAGCGTGATCTCGTACTCGTCCCACATGTAGTTGATCTGTTTTTCCATCGACGCTTCCATGTTTTCCTGCTGCGTCGTCAGGCGGAAATATTCCTTGTCGAGCGCGCTGATCTGTTCGGAGAGCGTCTCTCTCTTTTCGAAGAAATCCTTCTGCGTGCCGGCCAGTTCCTCTTTCTTGGCGATCGCTTCCTTTAAGCGGCGGTCGTCTTCTTCCTGCACGGTATGCGACGTCTCGATGGTCTTTTTGATCTCCTCGATGTTCCTCAGCCGTTCTTCGATGTCCTTCTTCGACTGCTCCATCGTGTCGACGATTTCTTTTTCCTCGCCCTTTAAGCGCGTAAGTTCCGCATCGATGCGGGTCAGGTTCTCTTCTTCAAAGAGGACCTTCTGCTGCATCTTCTCGATCTCGACATCCCAGCGCGAAACGGCCGCCTGCTTTTCTTCCTCGACCTTTCTGACTTCCGAAAGGATGCCGTCGTTCTTTTCGATGAGCTCGTTGTTGGCGCGCTCTTTTTCTTCGGAAGCAGTAAGTTCCTGCAGGATGCTTTCCTTCTTCTCCTTCAGTTCTTCCATGCGGCGGCTGATCGATTCGTTCTCTTCCTTGAGCGATTCGTAACTGCCGCTGTACTCTTCCTTCTTTTCCTTCTCGCGTGTGACATTCACGCGGGCCGTATTCTGGGAAATGAAAAGCTGCTGGAGCGAGGCGCCGATCTCTTCGAGCGTCGTGCGGAGCGTATTCCTTTCCGTCTTCGTCTTTTCGATCTCTTTTAAGATCTTCTCGACTTCCTGCTTCTCCTCCTGCACCTTCTTCTCGAGTTCCTGCAGTTCTCTGCGGGAGCCCAGGAGGTTCGAATTATTCTTAAAGGCGCCGCCGCTCACCGCGCCGCCGGGCGCAAACATTTCGCCCTCGACAGTGACCATGCGGATGCCGGCGTCATACTTCTTCGTGATCGCGACGGCGTGATCGAAGCTGTCCATCACGACAATCCTTCCAAGCAGGGTCTTTACGATGTTTGCGTAGCGCTTGTCGGAAGAAACGAGAGAATCTGCCAATCCGATGACGCCCTGTTCGTTCAGCACTTCCGGATTCTTGAATTCCTGCGGGTGATCGGTCGTTGTTAACGGCAGGAACGTCGCGCGCCCCGCCTTCTCCTGCTTCAGCATCTCGATCATACGCTTGGCGGTCTGCTCGTCTTCCGTGACGATGTTCTGGATGTTGCCGCCGAGCGCCACCTCGATGGCCGTCTCGTATTTTTTCTCGGTATGGAAAAGGTCGGCCACGACGCCGAGGATCCCCTTCTCCTGTCCCTTGTGCTCCATCACGCGCTTGACCGATCCGCCGAATCCCTCGTAACGCTCGGTCAGGTTGCGCAGCGCTTCCAGCTTGGACTCGTCCTGATGGAAGGCGGTCTGCACCGCCTGCAGTCTGTCGTTATGATCGGAAAGCGCCTGCTTCTGCGAAGCGATGCTGCGGTTGATGTCGTCCTGCTTTTCCTGGAGTGCCGTGATCTCGTCCGTCACCTTCGCGAATTCTTTTTCCAGTTCGATGATGAGGGCGTCCTGTTTGCTCTCGTCCGTCTGCACGTTCACCAGGCGGGACGTCAGCTCCGCCTTCCGGATCTCGTTTTCCTTCTCCAGGGTATCGAGGGAAGCCTGCTCGGATTTGATCTGCGCGCGCTTGTTTAAGATCGCGAGGATCTCTTCTCTGGCGGCGTCGCTCTCTTCGGTCAGCTTCGCGATCCGCTCGACCGCCTCCGAAAGCGCCTTGCTTTCCTCTTCTCTCGAAGCGCGGAGTTTCGCGGCTTCCGCGTCCACCTTCTCCTTTTCATCCGCGATCGACTTGCGCTCTTCTTCCTTGCCGCGGACCAGATCCGTGACCGACCCCTGTCTCGACGTAAAGTGCGTCATGTTGTTTTCGGCTGCGCGGATCTGCTCTTCGTAGACCTTGATATCGCCTTCGAGCTTGCCGCGTACGATGTCGGTGTTGGTGATCTTGTTTCTGGTCTCTTCGATCTCTTTATCGAGCGCCTCGATCCGGTTCTGTACCAGGTCATAATCCGTGCGGATCTGCTCCAGCTGCTTTCTGGATGACGCCAGGTCATCCCCCGCGATCTGCGCCTTTTCGTGCAGTTCCTTTAACTGCCTGCGCTGTCCCTCGTTTTCCCGCAGAAAGACGTTGACGTCGAGGACCTTCAGCTCCTCTCTGGCATCCAGAAAGATCTTTGCCTTTTTGGCCTGCTCTTCGAGCGGTCCCACCTGTTTCTCGAGCTCCGCGAGGATGTCCGAAATACGTACCATGTTCGCGCGCTCTTCTTCCAGTTTCTTGAGCGACGCGTCCTTTCTGCGTTTGAATTTCACGATGCCGGCCGCTTCGTCAAAGAGCTGTCTCCTGTCTTCGGGCTTATCGGAAAGGATCCGCTCGATCTGGCCCTGTCCGATGATGGAATAGCCCTCTTTGCCGATACCGGTATCATAGAACAGCTCCTGCACGTCCTTCAGGCGACAGGTCGTTCCGTTCAAAAGGTATTCGCTCTCTCCGCTGCGGTAGATCCTGCGGGCGACCGTGACCTCGTCAAAGTCGAGCGCCAGCGCATGGTCCGAGTTGTCCAGCGTGATCGCGACATAGGCAAAACTCAAGGGTTTGCGCTGCTCTGTTCCCGCAAAGATGACATCCTGCATGGAAGAACCGCGCAGCTGTTTGACACGCTGTTCTCCGAGCACCCAACGCACCGCGTCCGCCACGTTGCTCTTTCCGGAGCCGTTCGGACCGACGATGGCCGTGATGCCGTTGTGGAATTCGAACAGCATCTTGTTGGCAAATGACTTAAACCCCTGGACTTCAATACTTTTTAAATACATATCTGTTTTCCGTTTCTATAGTTTTTCGAGCGCCTGCGTCGCAGCCGCCTGTTCCGATGCTTTCTTGGATCTGCCTTCTCCAATCCCAAGGCACTCGTCTCCGACAAAGACGGCGCTTTGAAAGGCCTTCTCGTGCGCGGGACCGGACTCTCCCTGTAGCTCATAGCGGACGGACAGCCCTCTGGCCGCCGCCTGCTCCTGGAGCTTCGATTTGCTGTCAAAGCTCAGCACGTCTTTTGCGGCCTTGTCCAGCTGCTCCTCAGCAAAGATATAAGTCTCGATAAAAGCCTGCGCGGGGGCAAGGTCTTTTTCCGCATCCAGATACATGGCGCCGATCAGCGCTTCCACGACGTCCGAGAGGATGGAATCCTTCTCCCTTCCGCCGCTTTCCTCTTCCCCCTTTCCGAGGAAGATAAAGCTTTTTAACCCCAGCTTCTGCGCACAAAAAGCAAGTGCAGGCTCGCATACGAGCGCCGCACGGAGTTTTGTCAGTTCTCCTTCTTGCTTATCCGGATACTTTGCGAATAATAAGGCGCTGGAAATCATCTCCAGCACGGCATCCCCGAGAAACTCCAGCCGCTCGTAATCCGCCCGGTCTCTGTGTTCATTGGTGTAGGACGAATGCGTGAGCGCCTGCATGAGAAGCGCCTCATTTTGAAAGGGATAGCCGATCAGTTCACAGACCGCGGAACGAATCTCTTCGTTACGCTTCACCCTGCGCACCTTTGATCAGGTTTAAGGCTTCCTCTACGGTCGAAACCTTCTCCGCCATCTCCGGCGCCACAGTCAGGCCAAACTCCTCTTCGATGCCCATGACGATTTGATACAGGTCTAAAGAATCCGCCCCCAAATCATCCGTAAAGGTCGTCTCCGGTTTGATTTCATCGGGGTCGACATTCAATACGTCTGCGATAATGTCTTTCAGCTTCTTTAAATCTTCATCCATGATCCGTTCCTCTTTGATGTTTACCTGTCATCTGTGCCTTTTACGCAGATGGTTGTTCCTTCTTTGTGCGGTCGACCAGTTTCATTTTATCCTTGAACTGCGACTTTAAGTCCTGTTCCTGATAGCGGATGCACTGGTCGATGGCCAGGCGGATGTCCCGCGCCTTGGCATTGCCGTGGGCCTTTACGACAAGGCCCGTCAGCCCCAGGAGCGCCGCACCGCCGTTCCCCGAGGAGTCATATTTCTTTAAGACTTCTTTGAGGCTTCCCTTGATGAGCATGCCGCCGATTTTGCCAGTCAGGCTCCCCATCAATGATGATTTTATCTCTTTTAACAGGACGCTTGCAACACCTTCATACATTTTCAAAATCACATTTCCGACAAACGCGTCACAAACGATGACGTCCGCCACACCGGCCGGAATATCTCTGGCTTCGATGTTGCCGATAAAGTGAATATTTTCGCTCTCCTTTAAAAGAGGAAAGGTCTCCTTGACCAGGGCATTCCCCTTCTCTTCCTCGGTCCCGACGTTCACCAGACCGACGCGGGGATTCCTGATCCCCATCACGTTTTCCATGTAAATGGAGCCCATCTGCGCAAACTGCACGAGCTGCGTCGGGCGCGCGTCCATGT
>JAGAHC010000107.1 GCA_017627275.1 Lachnospiraceae bacterium | reverse complement strand
GGCTTTGCGGAAAACATCTTCCTGGATGCGAAGACGCGCACGAAGCTCGAAGAGACCGGCGGCGCGAACATCATCCTGATCGACCGCGAGGGGACGCTCGTCACGCCGAAGTCGGACAGCATCCTTCCTTCCATCACGAAGCGTTCGATTCTCCATGTGGCGCAGGAGACGCTCGGCATGAAGGTCGTCGAGAGAGAAATCCCGATCAGCGAGCTGCACGAAGGCAAGTTCGTCGAGGGCGGCCTCTGCGGAACGGCAGCGGTCATCTCCCCGCTCGGCATCATCAACGACCACGGCAAGGAGATCAAGTTCGAGAGCGGCATGGAAAAGATGGGCCCTGTGCTCCAGAAACTGTACGATACGCTGACCGGCATGCAGAGCGGCGCTATCGAAGCGCCTGCCGGTTGGATCCACGAGATCAAATAAACGGGTCGGACAACGATACAGACTGCACAAAGAGGACGGGCGATGCCTGTCCTCTTTTTCTGACCGGGGACGGTCTATGGTACAATAAAAAAGATACGGAAGGACTGCAAATACAGGAGGGAGTGCGGATGGACGCGATGCAGCAGGAGAGGATTGAAAAACTGCGGGAAATGGTAAATACTTCGAACCGCATCGTATTCTTTGGCGGCGCCGGGGTCTCGACCGAAAGCGGCATCCCGGACTTTAGGAGCGTGGATGGACTGTACAATCAGAAGTACGCCTATCCGCCGGAGCAGATTCTAAGCCACACGTTTTATATGCGGAAGCCCGAAGAGTTCTTCCGCTTTTACAAAGACAAGCTGATCATCAAAGGCGCAAAGCCCAACAAGGCGCATGAAAAGCTTGCCGAATGGGAGAAAGAGGGGAAACTCCTCGCCGTCGTGACTCAGAACATCGACGGCCTGCACCAGGCGGCCGGCAGCAAAAACGTATACGAGTTGCACGGCTCCACCCTGCGCAACTACTGTGAAAAGTGCGGAAAGTTTTATGACATCGATTACATGGCACTGCCGCATGAAGAGACGAACGGCGTTCCGTACTGCGACTGCGGCGGCAGGGTGAAACCGGATGTGGTGCTGTATGAGGAAGGCCTGGACCAGCAGGTGATTAATGGCGCGGTCGAAAGCATCATGCAGGCCGACATGCTCATCATCGGCGGGACAAGCCTCGTGGTGTATCCGGCAGCAGGCCTGATCGATTACTACAGAGGCGATAAGCTGGTGGTCATCAACAAGAGCCCGACATCGAGGGACCGGAGCGCGGACCTGGTGATCGAAGGCGCGATCGGAGAGATCCTCGGCAGCTTATAATATAAGGTAAACAGAGGTCCGAAAGGACGATCGGAGCAAAGGAAGCAATATGTTCGGACAATGGTTCATGTCTTTAAAAGGAATCGAGTTTGCGGGGGCGCCGCTTGAGATCAACGGGACCCCGACGGTGCAGAAATCCCGCAGGGGCAGCATCGTTATCGGGAAGAACCTGAAACTCAATTCCGGAAAGAAGTACAACGCGATCGGCGGCGATACGCGGGCGGTCTTTAAGACCATCGGAGAAGGAAGGATCGAGATCGGCGAGGATGTCGGCATCTCCAATTCCGCGTTCGTCAGCACCGTCTCCATCACCGTAAAAGACCACGTCATGATCGGCGGCGGCTGCAAGTTCTGGGATACGGACTTCCATCCGCTGGATTATGAGAGCAGGGTG
>JAGAHC010000106.1 GCA_017627275.1 Lachnospiraceae bacterium | reverse complement strand
ATTCGTTATTCTTCTGTAAAATTTCGTTGCCCGAGGTGCCAAAACACCAGATATTGTGGGCATTTCCGCGTGGCGGACTACGCACCCTTGTCCGAAGTGCGACTTTGATATAGTACTACTCTTTCCAGACGAAGTCAACAAGTTTTTTTGCGGATTTTCAGCCTTTTTTCAAAGGCTAAAAAACGCTCTGCAAAATCTTCGAAAGAGCATAGACAAGCGCTATTCCTTCCGCGGCGCCGGCGAAGATGCCGAGCACCTTATCCGTCTCCCTCAGGAGCGGGAGTTTTGCCAGAAGGTGCACTGCGCCAAAGAGCATATGGAAGATCCGGTACAGGAGGCCCAGGACGATCAGCAGGGCGACCGCACGTATCAGCTGCGGGATCTCTTTGTCCTGCCACCCTTCGATCGCGCGCAGGATCTGCAGTACCGTAAACGCTGCCGCCACCATTGAAAGCACGGCATCGATGATATTCAAAAACCCTTTCTGGAATCCGCGGATCATGGCGCCGAGAATGACGCAGACATAGAGCGCTATTATTATATAGAAGAGATATTCCTGCGATACCATTTTAGTTCAGTGTCAGTCTTTCGAGTCCGTCGTTTGTGATCACAGCCATTCTGTCAATGCGCGAAGAAGGAAAGAGCACATCCACACTCTTTCCGAAAGCTCCTTCGAATTTTTTCGTGCCGTCGATATCATAGACCATAAGCATCTGCTCGTCGTAGATATAGATGCGGTCGTAGTCGATCAGGATATCGGTAAAGTCCATCGTGAATCCGATCGACGCGGTAAGGTCCCCGCGTGTGTTGTACACATCCAGCCGGTACTGATTTTCGCCCGTCACATCCGGGAACAAAACGGCGATCTGCTTATTGTTGTGAAAGACGCTCAGCACGTTTTCGTTAAAGAGCACGTCCGCCTGCAGCTGCGGAATCTCTTTTCCCGTATAGGTAAGGAGTCTTGTGTCCGAGATCGCAAAGGCCGCGGAGTCCGAAAAGAAACCGGTGATCGGCACCACCTCGTCACGATAGTCATAGCCGCTGACGTAGTTGTCGATCTCGTTTTGACCGACGGTACCGAAGTTATAAAAAGCGATGCTGGATTTGATGTCCGACCCGTCGGCACGCAGATGAGAGACGCAGACCAGTTCTCCGTTTGGAGAAATGCTGACCGACATCGGGTACCCCGCCTGGTTCATGCTCATGCGGAAGTAGGCGATCTCGTCTCCTTCTTCATTATATAAATAGACCCAGGTGATTTCCGAGTCCGCAAGCACCGCCGCCACCTCGCCGTTTTCTGAAACGGAGATGTCCCGGATCGGCATATTCGTTTCAATGGTTCCGATGACGCTGTCTGCGGAGACTACATAGACGGTGCTTCCGTTGTAGTCCGCAATCGCGGCAACGCCCCCGTTGATATCCGCCATCGGCTGCTGCATCTCATAGGTGATATTCCAGAGCGCCTTCCCGTTCTCATCCATGGAATTGGCGCCGTCTTTGCTGTAGCAGAAGATCCTGCCGTTCAGGCTGTGATAGACGGCCCCGTTCGGGCGAATGATGTCGGCAACATTCTCGATGCCTGCCTCGCTGAAGATGCGGGTGTCGAACTGATAAATGATAAAAGCGGTAAGACCGATCAGAAACACGGTCGCCAGGATCGTGCGCAAAAGAACGGCACGCCTGTGTCGTTTGACCTTCAACGTGTAGTCTTCGCGATCCGTATACGCAGGTTCCTCTTCTTCGTATACTTCCTCGTACTCCTCTTCGTCGTACGCTTCTTCGTCGATATTCTCTTCGGGATAATAACCGTCGTCCGGATAGTCGGTCTGCGGCTTTTTAAACGGCAGTATCGGCATTACAGTTCCGTTCTTCCTTCCAGCGCGCGCAGGAGCGTGACCTCGTCGATATACTCCAGGTCTCCGCCGACCGGTACGCCGCTCGCGATCCTTGTTACCTTTACACCCGCGCCCTTGACGAGTTTGCTGATATACATTGCCGTGGTCTCTCCTTCGAGAGAGGAATTGGTCGCGACAATGACTTCCTCAATGTCTTCCTCCGCAATGCGTTTCATGAGTTCTTTCAGACGAATGTCATCCGGGCCGATCCCGAGCATCGGGGAGATCGCGCCGTGCAGGACATGGTACACCCCCTCATACCGGCCGGTCTTTTCATAGGCGGCCAGGTCCCTGGGATTCTCCACGACCATGATGGTCTTATGGTCTCTTTTTGCGTCTTCGCAGATCGGGCAAAGCTCCGTGTCCGTCAGGTTCTGACAGCAGGCGCAGTAGTGCACGTTTTCCCGTGCGTCCACGATGGACGAAGCCAGGCTCTTTACCCGCGCCGGGCTCATTCCGATAATATAAAAAGCAAGGCGTTGCGCAGACTTGTTTCCAATCCCGGGCAACGCCGCAAGTTCATCGATCAGTTTATTGATATGTCCGCTGTAAAGATCCAATTAAAACCCGAGGCCTCCGGTCATTCCGCCTAACATCTGTTCCTCGGCGTCCTCCACCTGTTTCAGGGCTTCATTCGTCGCCGCAACGATCAGATCCTGCAGCATCTCCACGTCTTCCGGATCGACGGCATCTTTGGAGATTGTGATCGACTTGACCGTTTTGCCGCCCGTCACGATGACTTCCACGGCGCCGCCGCCGGCAGAAGCGGTAAACTCCTTTTCCTCCAGCGCTTTTTTGCTCTCTTCCATCTGACGCTGCATGCGCTGTGCCTGTTTCATCAGATTGTTCATGTTGCCGGGCATTCCCATGCCGCCGCCGGGAAATCCGCCTCTTCCTTTACCCATACGTCTCCTTACTCGTCTTCTGTTTGTATTTCCATCCGGATCACTTGCTTCAGATCCACATAATTGTCTTTGAATTTCCTGCCCTTGTCAAGGCAACGGTACTCGACCGGCACGATCTTTCCCGTGCATTTCGAGAGGTGTTCCTCAAACTCTTTGCGGTGGTCTTCATTCTGCATAAACATGTCCGCGACGATCGCATTGTTAAATACGACGAGAAGCTTTCCGCCTTCTCCGAGGCTTAAGTTTGCCTCCTGCAGACTGCTCTTTAAGAGTTGGGCCGGATAGGTGCTTAGGATCTTGCTCCACTCCTTGACGATCTGCCGGATATCCTCGGGGACCGCTTCCGTTAACTGCGGCATCGCTTCCGGTGAAAGCTCGTCTTCCTCTTTTGCGGCGCTTTCCTTCTTCTGTCCGCCTTGCGCAAACGAAGTCACGACCGCCCCCTGCGATACGGCTTCTTCCAGCTGTCTCAGTCGTTCCTGCAGTGCTTCCATTCCCTTTGCAGGTTCTTCCTCCATGGCCGCCGTGCACAGGCGCAGGATCGCCATCTCGGTGAGGGTCCGCCGGTCCGCCGCATAGCGGATCTGTTCGATGAGGGCCGACAGGATCCGGATGTCCCGCATAATCTCCGACATCTCGGCGCGTCTTGCGTCTTCTGTCATCTGCGCGACGTCTTCCGTGGATACGTCGAGAAGGTCTCCCGCGTCTTCCGAAGCCTTAAGCAGCATGAGGCTGCGCAGGTACCAGACAAAGTCCGTCACGAACTGTGTCATTTCCTTGCCCGCAAGCAGCACTTCCTCCAGCGTCTTTAATGCCGCCGCGGCATCGCAGGTGTGAATCTCCAGAAACAGACGATGGAAGATGCTCGTGTCCGCAGCGCCCAGGATCGAGAGCACCTTGTCGTAAGACAACTCCTCCTCAAAGAAGAACGCTTCGCACTGATCGAGGAGACTCAGTCCGTCCCGGAGGGACCCGTCCGCTCTTCTTGCCAGATACTGCACCGCCTTTTCTTCGATCCGGATCTTTTCCCTTTCGCAGACATCCTGCAGACGATCCGCGATCGTCTGTGTGGAAAGCCGTCCGAAATCATAGCGCTGGCAGCGGGAAAGGATCGTCAGCGGAAGCTTGTTCGGCTCCGTGGTCGCCAGGATAAAGATGGCATACGAAGGCGGCTCTTCCAGCGTCTTTAAGAGCGCGTTGAATGCCGCGGTCGAGAGCATATGCACTTCGTCGATGATGTAAACACGGAAACGGCCGCTCGTCGGCGAGTAGGACACTTCATCGATGATGGTGCGGATATCGTCCACGCCGTTGTTCGACGCGGCGTCCATCTCAATGACGTTGAGATTGGCGCCCTCGGCGATCGCCTTGCAGGTCGGGCATTCTCCGCACGGGTTTCCGTTCTGCGGGTTTTCGCAGTTGACCGCCCGCGCAAAGATCTTGGCAATGGTCGTCTTACCGGTACCGCGTGTTCCGCACAGCAGATAACTGTGCCCGATGCGGCCGGTCCGGACCTGGTTCTTCAGGGTCTTTACAATGGCGTCGCGTCCTACGACATCATCGAAGGACTGCGGTCTGTATTTTCGATAAAGTGCCTGGTATTGTTCACTCATGGTCTACATTATAACATGGTAAGCCGTGTCGCCCGCACGGTTCCCTTTAGTAAAACGCCTTCTCTCCCTCGTCAAAATAGCGGTCCACATCCGCGGGCGCAAAGACACCCCGGTCTGTCACGATACCCCGGATCAGTTCGGGCGGGACGATGTCGAAGGACGGATAGATGGCCTTCACGCCGGGCGCCGTGTTGCGCACACCATTGATCGTAAGCACCTGCTCCGGATCGCGCATCTCAATGACGATGTCGTCCTTCGTCTTCTTCTCGGCATCCGGGATCCCCGTCACGTAGTAGGGCACGCCGAAATGATCTGCCAGGATCGCGATCTGAAACGAACCGATCTTGTTGGCGATATGGCCGTCGCGCGCGATGCTGTCCGCGGCGGAAGTAAACACGTCGATCCCTTCGCGCTCCATGGCGTAGGCGATCATGTTGTCCGTCAGCAGCGTCGTATCAAATCCCTCTTCCGCAAAGCAGGTCGCCGTCAGCCTTGCGCCCTGCATGTACGGTCTGGTCTCTGCGCAGAACACGCGGAAATGTTTGCCTTTTTGCTTTGCCGCCCGGATCAGCGTACCGATGATGGTCTCCCCGAAGCACTGCGTCAGGATCGTTCCGCCTTCCGGGATCAGTTCTTCCAGCCTGTCGCCCACCAGCTGCATCGTTCCGTAGCGCCGGTTCAGGGACGCGATCGTGACGTCCACCGCCGCGTCGATGGCGCTTTCTCCCCGGTCGATCGCTTCGATCTGCTTTTCCAGGCAGGCGCCGGTGACCTTCGCATAGCGATTCGCCGTCGTCGGCCGCGCGTTTGCAAGATCCTTTGCCGCTTTCTGTAAAAAGGCCTTCTGCTCTTCCGCCGGCTTGTCCTTTGCCTGATAGGCCGCAAGCGCCATCCCCATCCCGACGGCGGTATAAGGTCCCGCGCTCTGCGTCACCATGTCCGCGATCGCCTGCGCGACCTGTGCGTACTCCGTGCAGGTCACAAACTCCCGTTTCGTCGGAAAGATGCGTCGGTCCAGAATCCGTACGGCACCGTCTTCATACCACGCCACGTTCTCATACCTAAGGAGAAACGGCATCTGATCATCCATGCGTTTGATTTCCATTTCTGTTATCTGCTCCTTTTTGCAAGTCAATCTGTTGCCCGGCTTACTGTACTTCCTCTCCCGTGAGGATCTCCCGGAAAGCCTCTGTCAACTCACGCCCCGTCCGGATTTTTCTTCTGTTCATGATCAGCCACGTCCCCATCCGTATGAGTGCCTTATCCATAGGGATCCTCTGCGCGGGATCCGTGACCTTGTTGATCTCCATCACCTTGGAATCTCCGATGGTCCTGCGGACCACCTCCGTCCCCGCGTAGCCGTACGAATCTTCCATGACGCTGCCCAGGTACTGCGTTTTAAAGGCTTCTGTTTTATAAAGCGGAAGCGTCACCGTCTCATCGTATTTCTTCGACAGTTTTTCCTTTGTCAGATCGCAGATCGCTTCGATCTGCGCCGCAATCTTTTCGCAGACTTCTGTGCTGTCCTTTTCGGTGATCGCAAGATTTGCCCAGGTAAAAAACAGATTGCCGATGACGTTGCCGATGTCATAACCCATCGGCCCGTAGAAGGCAAACTCGGGATCCAGCACCTTTAAGCCATGCTCGTTGATGAAGATCGAGCCCGAGTGCAGATCGCCGTGCAGAAGCGACTGCGCGTAGTTCATGAAGCGCTCGCGCAACAGCGCCGCCTCATAGCAAAGCGCTTCGTTTCCGTAGACTTCCGTTTCGACAAAAGATTCCGTCCCGGGAGTTAGGATGTTGCGGTTCTTGTAATTGTAATAGGGCTCCGTCAGCACCAGATCTTCCGTGATCTTGCACAGCTCCGGATTCGTATAAAACGCGACCAGCTTCTTTTTTTCTTCCGCGTCCACGACCAGATCCGTCATCGGAAGAAGTGTGTCCGCCAGAAATGTCGAGATGTTTTCTGCGATGTGATCGTACACATGCCCCGCAAGCAACTCCTTGCGCATGTTGCTGTAGGCCGATACGTCCTCCATGGAGGTCGCCGCCATGGTCTCGTCATAGCGGTAGACCACCGGCACAAACCCGGGCGCCAGCTTGTGTTCCAGCATCAGCATGTGCGCTTCGATCTTATTGCGCCCGATGTCCAGCGGCCGTCCCGAAGAACGCAGGAGCTTGTCCGCCTGCTTGATGATGACCGACTTTTTGCGGTCTTTCGTAAAGACACGGAAGACATAGTTGATGTTGCCGTCTCCGATCTCTTCCGCGTCCAGTTCCTCTTCCCCGTCAAAGAAATGCAGCACTTCTGCCGCATAGCGCTTTGCCGCTTCCAGATCCATCAGAAAAAAAGTGTCAAAACTCTTCATGCCCGTTCCTCCCGTTCGTTCTGTTTGCCGCATTCCATTATATCATTCCCGGAAAAACGTATCCTGCCATGCTCTTGAAACGTTCCCTGATTTTGCATATAATGAGAAACGCTTTCAATCAAAGCCTGTGGAGACGTATCGAAGTGGTCATAACGAGCCGCACTCGAAATGCGGTTGTCGGGTAACCGGCACGTGGGTTCGAATCCCACCGTCTCCGTAGAAGTCATCCCTGAAGATATTGATTTTATCAGTATTCCTTCAGGGATGCTTTTTTATGAAGTGGTACAGATTTGGTACATTACGAGAAAATGTCGTTCCAATCATCCTCGTCGACAGCGGTTTCTCGTTCTGGACAGATGTAATGCAGTGTCATGCCCATACTTTGGTGGCCAGCTATTCTCTGGATTTCCGCCACAGGTACAGCTGCTTTTGCTAAAGCTGTAATTGCAAAGAAACGCATCTTGTGACTGCTGAGATAACGAACACCGCAGGCTTTACAGATCTTCTTAAGCCGATTATTGAACTCATCCGCGCTGATGGGCCTGCGTTCCCCATGCCACTTGCTCATGAATATGTAGTCATCGAACGCGGTTTCCAGGCGCTGCCTGCGGAGCATTTCCATTGCAGTGTCTGAAAGCAGTTGTGTTCTGTTTCCGCTTTGCTTGCGATTCTTAGTCTGCGCCAGTCTGACGAGAATATTCTTTCCATCAATCCGACGCCGGCGCATTGATCTGTGAATGAAGACCGTGCGTTCCGAGAAGTTAACATCTTGCCATGAAAGGGCACACAGTTCACCAATACGCATACACACACAAAACAGAAATACAATGGCACGATTATAAACACTACGCAGGTCTTTTTGAGCCTCTTTTATGATAAGGTCTCTTTCTTCACTGGTATACACGGAGCTATAGTATGCCTCGTTTCCCAAATCGTCATCGCCGTCGCATATGATTGTTCTGGTGCTTATGCGACGCACATCGATGACATCTAAATCCAGATCATCGCGTGCAAAGCTCCAGATATGATTTACCAGAGACTTAAGATTCTGAAGCACCTTTCGGTTTATTGCCTGATTCGAAGCACATTGTTCCAGAAAACTTTTCAGTTCAGACCGCTTGATCTTTGTAATGTGTCGATTACGAATATCATGATCTGCAAAGAACCGCCAGTCGCTTTTGTACTTCTTCAGGGTATCCGGTGATCTGTGTCCCTGATCAACCAGAAGATTGAAGGATGCAAGCCATTGGACATACACTTCTTCTACTGTTGGGTCGACGCTTTCATTGAGAGTTTTTCCAAAGAACAGTTTGTACAACGCACGGTATACGTCGAGCTTGTCTGTTTTGACGATGGGCACTCCTAATGCCCTGCTTTTCCACCTCCCATCACCTAATTTGAATGGCGTCGTATAGTGATTGCCTTCCAACGCCTGCTGATAAAGTCCAATTAACCGATTGCTCATTTCAGTCAGATCGGAACCGTCCTTTTTGAGTATAGCATAGGCACTTTCGTAGTCCCTAAGCGTTCTTTCCATAATTGACATAATCTTTTGTTCATATCAGGCCTGACAATCCTCCTTTAATAGTTTTATTTGAGCTCTACATAAAACATGGCAGAATCCGTGAAAAAATATCTCGACAGAATTGGGGTATTTTTTTCGACGGATTTTTTACGGAGAACTTCGTCGATCATATTTGAAATAAGACCGGTTCCAAGGGCATGAGGGATGCTCGTAAAAACACGTCGCAATGTCACGGTAGCGAAGAAAAAGGTGGAAAATGTACTTCCGCGGGCTGTGACAGTGCTACGGCAGAAATGTCACAGCCTTGTCCCATGTCACTTGGATGACGATAAAGAGCAAGAGTTTATTGAAAGAAAAGAAAACACTCCGGCTGGACTCCAGTATCAGGACACTGTCGATCAAGTGCTATGATGAGCAGCTTCCGGACGGATGGCAAAAGACCTGCGAGCGGATAGCTGCCGCTGCTACGTCTCAATATCAAGTCATAGGCATCCGACACGACCGCGATACTGTCGGAGATGCATTCTGGAAGTCGGCAAAGGAGAAACCGCATTATCACATCATTGTCAGGATGACAGGGAATAACCGCTCAAGAGTGCGGCAGATCTTGAATCTTCTTGGTGTTGTATATCGTCCGGACAAGGACGAATCGCTGTGGAAGAATCATGGCGTCGAGACGGTGCGACACTTTGACCGGATGACGTTGTATCTGCTGCACGAGACAGAGGATGCCGTCGAAGATGGAAAAGAACCATACGGTATCGAGGAGTTTGTCAGCAACCTGACAACTACGGAGATTCAAAACGTCATGGACGGCTATGTGCGCCCTTCACAGGCGGGCAGAGTCGACATGTCAAGGCTCGCGGAACTGGACGCACAGGCCTATCAGCTCGGGTATGAGCGCAAGGACTTTGATGCGTGGTACGACGCGCTCTCCTTTGCGGAGAGAGCAGCGGCAAAGATGAAAACAATCCGAGAATCATTTGACAGGGGACTAGCCCGGAGCGTTGCGGAACACGATGAAGTGACGCGGCTGAGCATCTTTATCAGGGGGGATAACAACCACGGAAAGACATACGCAGCACTTCACGCACTGGATGGAAAGAAGAAGCTGAAAGTCGCCGGCGGTAAGACGGGGAAGTTTGACAAGCTCAGTCCGACGACACAGGCAATCATCGTAGATGACGACACGTCGCCGCACCTGCTGACGATGGCAGACAACTATGTGTGTCAGGCATATCGCCGGGGGAGCAATAACCCATACTGGTGCGGCCAGTACTTCGTCGTCACATCGAACAAGGGATTTAGAAAATGGGTGGAGGACTGCAAGGTCACCACACAGGAGTACAGAGGTTTCGTGGGATATGAAGACACGGAGGAGTATCGGGCAATTCGGTCGCGGTTTTACATTTGCCATATTGAAGAACGCGGAGGAAAGAGCGTCCTGATCTGTGATGCACCATCTAAGAGGGGGACGGCGAAAGATCAACAGACGAGAAAAGAGATGTTCGTTAAATTTCGCAATCGGTTTAACGAGATCATCGGGGCGTACACGAAAGAAAACAATACTGTTGATTACAGCGACGTGTTGGAAGAAGCCGCAGAGTCAGCAAACAGCTTATTTGATGGGGAGGAGCAGGCATGATCAATACAAGAGTACTTACTACACAGGAGCAGGAGATCCTGACAGACGTCATTATTTTTTACGGCATGTACTACAAGACAGAGAAGATGCGCGATTCGGACTACTATTTCGACCGGCTTCGCAACTTTATCCGCTTTGTCGTTGCAGGAGAGGAGGTGAGCATCCATGAGATCATCTTTTGGGTCATACGCTACTGCAGAGACGGAGAGGATGGTGAAATGAAGCTGCACTGCCGTCTGATGGCGGAGCGACTCAGGATAATTGAAGACGAAGCCGGACGATGAAGCAGGTAGCAAAACGAAAACAACAGTTTTCGGATTTGCGTAGGGCGGCAGCCCTGCGGGGATGCGCGGCACAGCCTGCCGATTACATAGGTGGCAGGGCGCATCTCCGGCAAGGGGTTAAGCCGAAAAGGGGAACGCTGTTCCCCTTGCGGCAAGATAAGCGCGCGGAGCAAGCGGCAGAAGTTTCGGAGAAACTGCTGTATCTTGCTACAGAAGTTGACATTGGGAGTGTAAGAAGCTTTCGCGACCTTTGTCGACGGATGTGTACCGCTATAGATAACACAGATAAGGAGGCTTTCACATGGCAGCATTTATAAAGATAAAGGGAGACAACAATGTTTATTCCCTTATGGCTCATAATCAACGTTCGAGAACCGTACTGTCAAATCCGGACATCGATCACAATCGGTCAGACAAAAACATCGACATCATTGAACGCGTGGAGAAGCGAGGGATGAGTGACTACTCGTATTATAAAAAGCGCCTCTCGGAGATCTACCAGTACGGGAAGGAACGGAAAGATCTGGTCAAGGCGCTCGGCTTTGTGTCACATGTACCAAAAGACCTGCCGCCAGAGCAACAAAAGAAGTTCTTTGCATACACCTATATGTTTCTCTGCGAAAAATTCGGCAGGGAGAACATTTGCCAGGCGGTCATTCATTTGGAAGAAGCAACGCCGCATCTGCATGCAGTAATCCTGCCGGTAACAGCTTTGGATGAATCGAAAAAGTTTGATCAAAAGCAGCTTGAGAAGGGCTATACGGAAAAGCTCAATGCCGCCGGAGTGATCAACCGGCAAATGCTCCGGGATTTTCACCCGGAGTACAGAGAGTTCCTTAGGAATCGCGGCATCGATGCAAATGTGAATTCTGGTATCACAAGAGAGCAGGGCGGCAATCGAACTGTCGCACAGCTCAAAGCAGAAAGAAATCGAGATGTCGATATAGACAGGTGGCGCTGATGGATATGCTGGAGAGGTTGTTTCAGCTCCTGTTTTCAGAACAAGGGGAAAAACTTGGCGTAACTCTTGCAAAAGGCATCCTCTTCGCTGCACTCCTGATTTTTCTGTTTGATTTCATCAGGAGCCACACAAAGAAAACGCCCGGACTGCATGCTGCACCAAAAGGAAAGGGTCATGGACTGGTCGCCGGGCTTGATAAAAGAGGACGGGAGATCTTTGTGCCCGAAACATCTGACTGGCATGCAGCTGTCTTTGCTGCGACGGGCGATGGAAAAACCTCCGCTGTCGCAGTGCCGACACTACAGACGTGGCAGGGAACCGGACTGGTTCCGGACATCAGCGGAGACATTGAGAGCAGGGTCAGGAATCCACACAAACTTGTGGTTCGTATCCTTGAAGATGATTCTGTTCCCTACAACATTTTCGCTCCGGTGGACGCTTGTGGCACGATCGGTGAAAAGAATGAGGCACTGGAGCAGCTGGCACTGCAGCGGATGCCGGAGCCGCCGATCATGGATGACAACGCCAGATACTTTCTGCAGGAGGGAAGGAAGATTCTACTGGCGGCGCTCATCGCCTTTTATCATCAGGGAATGGAATATGTTGAGATCTGCAAAACAATCAAGTACTCGTCATGGCGGGAATTGTTCCGACGCATCGACGCGACGGGGAACGTGGAGGCAAAGGCATTGATCAATGCGTTTGAGGGCGGAAATGAGAGGAACATTGCCGGAGCATTTGAAACATGTGTTGCTGCCGTCGACGTATTTACAAGGGAACGACTCCAGAAGACGATCAGACGGCCGAAGCCGGGGGAGACTGCCTTTACAGCAGACTCGGTGGAAGATCACCTGTGCTTTGTCCAGATACCGGATGCGGAACTGGAGAGATACGCACCAGTGATGCAGATGGTCTTTGCGCAGACGCTGCACTATATATCCGCAAGACCAGCGGAAAAGAAGACGCCGCTCCTTCTTCTGATAGATGAGTTTGTCTCCATGTGTAAAGGTGGCAAGTTTGATCTTGCACCGACCCTGCGCAAGAGCCGCAAAAAGCGCTGCCACGTCATGATACTAACGCAGAGCGTCAACGATATCGACATGTACTATGGGGAGTCGGAGCGCAAGAGCATGATGAACAACTTCACGCATACCATCATCATGTCCGCGCATGACCCGCAGACGCAGCGGTGGGTATCCGACATGATCGGCGAACAGATTATCAACCGACGGAGCGTGTCGACGAACTATCGGCAGGTAACCAGAACCAGATCAGAACAGAAGGAAAGCATCATCAACCCGGCGGACATCGGCAGGATGAGAAACGATCTGATGCTTCTGTATCCGGGCGGGTATTTGAAGCTGAAGAGGAACTATGTGTTCAAAAATCCGAAGCGCAAAATTGCGCTGAAAAAGGACTGATGATAATATTTTCTATATCAATAGATATTTTCTATGGGAAGGAGAAGGCAATGGCATATGACGAATCCCATATTGGGAATGAACTATATAGCACTGAATACGAGTGCCCCCATTGCGGTAGTAAAGAGACAGATTATGATGGCTATTGTATCCATTGTGGAGAACAAGTTGTTCAATATGAAGAGTCGAGTGCTCCTACTGAAAAAACTGCACCACAGAAGCAACAAAAGAAAAGAATAAACGCTAATAAAAAGCTACTGTTACCAGTCACTGTAGCAGCTCTTGTAGTTCTATTACTTATCTTCAAGGTTGGATTTGGAGACAGTAACAAGGATAGAGATAAAATTGGGAGCTATAGTTTTGCAAATTATGATAGTTTCACTACATCAACTGCGGCTCAATATAGTGGGGCACACAATATCTATATAACTGGTACGCTTAATGCCACTGGATTTCTTGACTTCAGTGGCGCGCCATATTTGGTAGCATACATTAAAGAGGATACAAACAAGGAATGGATTTGTAAAATTGGTCAGGGCGGTATGTATAGCGATGAACAGCTTTCAAACTATATTGGAAAGAAGGTGAGCTGTTTTGGAGACTTTACTGAATTGAAAGATGGAAAGCCTGTGTTAGAGCTTGAACTGTATGGCGATCACTGCATACAACTCTTCAATAAGGCGGGAAATATTTGCGACAAGAAATCACTCGCAGCCTCAAAGAATTACGCTATTAATTGGTTTGAAAAGAATGCACCAGAAGTGGTCTATGATGATGTTCGGAAAACTGAAGGCTCCTATAGAAGTATGGGGAGGATAACTGATATTAAGGTAAATGATAAAAATGAGATTAGCTTTACTCTAGCACAGAAGGAAGGCGAACAGTATTATCGTTCATATTTTTTTGACAAAAGTGATGCTGAATATCAGTTTAATCCTGTATCTAAACTTCAAGAGCTAGAAGACGGCGATGGCGTGACACTATACTATGTCATAAATGACAAAGGAACTGTATTTATAACTGGCTTTCAGAAGTCATATGTACAATACAGTTTAAGTGAAGTTGAAGACGCGCTAGCGTCCGAAGTGATTCTGGAAAAAGAGTATTCGTGGCTGGATTTAGGGACTGTCAATATGCGAATGATGCAAACTAAGCCTGATTTAGACTATCACATGGTTTTTGAGGCGGAAGTAAACTCATTGGAACATGCATCAGCAGCGATTGGATTACCTTATAGTTTCTTTGAAGGTTTGAGTGTGGATTATTCAGTTTCTGTAAGTTTAAAAGACTCAAAGGAGCATATGTTCATACTATCTCATGATGATTCAGTTACTATATTGGAATAGAAAAAGATGGAAGCTCAGATTTGAAGGCTCCATCATGGTTTAATCCAGAATACTTGGAAAAAGAATCAAAAGAGAATTATGAGGCTTTATGGGAAATCATAACTGGTTTCTCCGCTGAAGCAGCAGAATTGTTGAGATAATGTACAGTCACTTCTTTGGTAAAACAGATGGATTAGACATAAAACGTTGTGTGACAAAGTGGTACACAAGGTGGTACGCTCGGAATGGACGGTTCCGAAAACCTCCTTTCTATCAGTATTTGCGGAACCCGGGTATTGTTCGAATCCCACCGTCTCCGTATAAGAAAATGGTGGTGCACCAGCACCACCATTTTCTTATACGTCACAAAGGTTGATTGGGGAGCTTGCGCAGCAAGCTCTTGCGGCTTTTCGCGAAGCGGAAAGACGCTTCCCACCGTCTCCGGGGT
>JAGAHC010000105.1 GCA_017627275.1 Lachnospiraceae bacterium | reverse complement strand
GGCCCTGCTTGCCATGGTGGCCATCCGCATGATGCCCAGTTCCAACCGCATCATCCAGGGACTCAATGACGTTGCCTATTTCGAACCTTCCCTGACCGGGGTGGAAGACATCATCGTGCATGCCAATGAAAGCGGGATCGATGAGAAGTACAAGGAGACGGATGAGATTGTTACACCGATGCATTTCGAGAAGGAAGTCGTATTAAAGGACATCACCTACCGGTATCCCAATACGGAGGTCGACATCCTGGAGAATGCGACGCTCTCGATCCCGATCGGAAAATCCATCGGTCTGATCGGACCGTCCGGGGCAGGGAAGTCTACGACCGTCGACATCCTGCTGGGACTCCTGCACCCGCAGAAGGGTCAGGTCCTCGTGGACGGCATGGACATCGCGACCAATCCGGAAGGGTGGTACGACATCATCGGGTACGTACCGCAGATGATGTTCATGCTGGACGATACGATCTTAAACAACGTGGCCTACGGGGTAACGGAACGCGCGATCGACGAAGAGCGTGTCTGGGAAGTATTAAAGGAGGCACAGCTCGATGAGTTCGTCAAAGGACTGCCGGAGGGACTCTACACTTCCATCGGAGAGAGAGGCGTACGCCTGTCCGGCGGACAGAGACAGCGGATCGGCATCGCGAGAGCCCTCTATAACGATCCGGAGATCATGATCTTTGATGAGGCAACATCCGCGCTTGATAATGATACGGAATCTGCCATCATGGAAGCGATAGAACGACTCCACGGAAGAAAGACCCTGATCATCGTGGCGCACAGACTGACGACCATCGCGGGGTGTGACGCCGTGTACAAGGTGGCGGACAAGGGCTTCACGCTGCAGACCAGGGAAGAGATCAGAAGCCGGATCCTGGAAGGCGATACCATCGAGGAAGAGGAACTTCCTTCCTATGAAGTCAGACGCTCCGGCACGAAGAAGGAAATAGAGGACTAGCGTGGGAAAGAGCTCCGGTTTTTTTCTGATTCACAACTACAATACCGTTCCGGATGATCTTCTGCAGTACTGCACGGAGTATCTGATCATGGACGTGTCCGATGATCCGGAGGTCGCCGCAAAGCTCAGGGAGAGGGAAGATAAGCGGATCCTTTTCCTGCAGAATACCGGTCACAACCTGACCAGTTATTTTACGTACTTTGCGGAGAACCTGGACAGCCTGCCGGAGGTGCTGTTTCTTTTGAAAGGCAACATCATCGGCAGACACGTTTCTGCCGAATACTTTGAGCGGACCCTGCACAATACCTGGTTTACGTATCTGTATGAAGAACGTTTCATGCGCGCCAGGTATTCCCGGCCGACGAAGGAGATGCTTCAGGAAAATGGCGGGAAGGACATCAGCGAGGGAAGCATCGCGAACCTTCTGACGGAATGTCAGTTTACGGAAGAGAATTCCTCCTGGTATATGCAGACGGGGACGCACCCCTGCCGCTACTTTTCGACGTATGATGCGCTGCTGCAGTTTATCTATGTAGATCCGGTCCTTCCCAAGGTCATCGCGTTTGCGCCGGGCGGCTGCTACATCGTGCGCGGGGACCAGGTGCGGCAGCACGGAAAGGCGTTTTACCGCAACCTGAACAAGCTGATGAATTACACGCTGGAGCCGGGCTTTCCTGCCGAGGCGTATATCATCGAGCGGATGATGCCGCTCTTCTTTGAATCCAATTACAGGGTGCAGCCGTGGATGGAAGACGAGAACCTTTTCGATGAGAAGATTCGGGAAGTGGAAGCACAAAACAAAGAACTCGAAAAGCAAAGAGAAGAAAAACAAAACAGTTTTATGGGCAGAGTCAAACAGACCCTGAAACGTGTCAAGGGATGATGAAGAACGAAACACAAAAGAAAAGAGCGGTATATCTGATCGCGGCAGTGTCCTTTTGCGCGATCCTTGTATTCAACCTGCTGACGCCGCTGATGTCGGACGATCTGTTTTATGGCGCAGAGGTAAGAAGAGCAAGCGGGCTTATGGGCCTGATCGCGCAGGAAGCGCACCAGTATATGACCTGGAACGGGAGAAGCGTCGTGCATCTGCTGCTCAGGATCTCCCTGGCGGGGCCGCAGGTCCTGTTCAGGATCTGCAACGCGATCATGTTCCTGTGCCTGTCCGTATGCATGTACCTGCAGATCCGCAGGCGGGAAAAGTATGACGTCCCCGTGATGCTGTTGGTGCAGCTGGGACTCTGGTTCTTTACCGTCGATCCCGCCCAGACGCTTTTATGGCAGACCGGTGCCGTCAATTATCTGTGGGGGACGACCATCATCCTTCTGTTCATGACCGCGCTCCGGTTGCGTTATCAAAACCATACGCTCGGAAAGAACGACGCGGACGAT
>JAGAHC010000104.1 GCA_017627275.1 Lachnospiraceae bacterium | reverse complement strand
TTCCGCATGAACCTGGTGACCGATTCGCAAAACAGCATGCTGGCCACGGTGGCGGGCGTCCTTGTGCCGGTGTTTGCCCCCATCGGACTGGGAGACTGGCGGATCGTCACGTCCCTCATCAGCGGCTTTATGGCAAAGGAGAGCGTGGTGTCGGTGCTGGAAGTGCTGTTCGGCGCGGAGGGCGGCGTGGTTGCTGCCATCGGGTCTCTGACGGCCGCCACGATCCTGGTCTTCAGCCTGCTGTACACGCCCTGCGTCGCCGCGGTGGCTTCCATCCGCCGGGAACTTGGCGGGAAGTGGGCCCTTTCCGTGGTGCTTTTCCAGTGCGTGATCGCCTGGCTGGCGGCGGGACTTATCCACCTGATCGGACCGCTTTTCGGGCTGTAAAGTCTGTTTTATAATAACAGTTGACGAACGGATGAATATCGAACGCGTAGAACAAAAATTTCAGATCACCCTGCCGGAAGCGGCAAGGCGCATCGCCAAACTGTCGGCGGTCATGGACCGGGACGAGCACGATCAGGGAAACGGCTATACGATCCGCTCCCTCTATTTTGATACCCCTTTCGACAAGGATTTTTTTGATAAGATGGACGGGCTCGCGAACCGTCGCAAGATCCGGATCCGCACCTACGCGTCATCGCCCGGCTTCATTCGTCTGGAATTAAAAGAAAAGACGACGACCTACCAGACTAAACGCGCCATCACGCTTTCGGAAGAAGAAGCAAGAAGCCTGATGGCAGGCGAGTACGGGGTTTTGCTCGAAAGAGAAGAGCCTCTGGCGGCGGAGATCTACGGGCTGATGACCAAGTTCGTCTACCGCCCGAAAGTGATCGTGGAGTATGACCGCATCGCCTTTGCAGGCGACTGCAACGAGATCCGGATCACCTTTGACGAAAACATCCGGACCTGCGAAACGAACCTGGACCTGTTTCAAAAAGACCTGCCGTTTCTGCCGGCGGGAGACCCGGGGTACCTGACGATGGAAGTCAAGTACAACGGATTTTTGCTGTCGTATATCAAGGAATGCATCAGCCTTGCGGATGAGCTGCCGCTGTCGGCGAGCAAGTACTGCATGGGAAGAGTTTTGTATTGATAAAGGAGAAACAAGATGAGAGAGAGACTGTATGAACTGCTGCTGGGGAATCAGGGGACCCTGTCCACGGCGGACATAATCCTGAATTTCCTGATTGCCGGTGTCATTGCCGCGATCATTTATCTGTCCTATAAGATCTCGCACCACGCGGCGCTCTACAGCAGAAAGTTCAACGTGTCGCTCGTGATGCTGACACTGATAACGACCCTCGTGATGAATGTCATCGGCAACAACATCGCACTCTCCCTCGGTATGGTCGGTGCGCTCTCCATCGTCCGTTTCCGTACGGCCATCAAGGATCCGCGCGACACGGCCTATATCTTCTGGGCCATCGCGGTCGGCATCTGCTGCGGCGTTTCGGACTACCTGATCGCGCTGATCGGCTCCGTCATCATCTTCGCATTCCTCCTGCTGTTCGGTGTGCTGCGTGACGGCGAGCGGACCCTCATCATCGTGCACACGAACGGAGAGATGAGTGAAGTCAGAAACGGCGTGGAAAACTTTCTGGACAAGAAGGTATCGCTCCTCGTGCAGAACAGCACGCCCGAAACCGGCGACGGAGAGATGATCTTTGAATGCGCAGGCGCGGAGCTCATGAAACAGGAACAGGCAAAGGGTTCCCTGCAGGAGCTTTTGAGCAAAACGGCCGGCGTCAAACGGATCAGCATCGTCAGACAGGAAGACGAAGTTCACCAGTAAGATCCATCGGGAATGAAGAAACGGTTTCTAAAAAAAAGTATTCTGTTATGGCTGGCCGCAGGGATCCTTGCGACCATCGCTTTCTATTGCAGGGGACGCGATGCGCATCCGCTGATCAATGAAGTCTGCGGCAACAATTTTTCCGCGGTGCAGGACAGGTACGGGGAGTACAGGGACTACATCGAGTTCTACAATCCGACGTCGCGGGACTTCTGTATGGAGGGGTACTATCTTTCGGACGACGGAAATGACCTGAAGAAGTTTTCGCTGTCTTCCGTGACGGTGCCTGCGCACGGCTATACGCTCGTCTTTGCGGACGCGGATTTTCCCGCAGAGAGTGACCGCGCGCCGTTTGGCATCTCGAAGCGCGGAGAGACGATTTACCTAAGCGACGAGGACGGGAAGTTCCTGGACGCGGTGAGTCTGCCGGCGCTTTCCTACAATGTCAGTTACGGCAGGACGGGGAGTGGGCAGGGGCACTTTGCCCCCATGACGCCGACGCCCGGCGAAAGCAACGTGCAGGCGGAAGTCTTAGGCTTGCGTCAGGTCAAGGAGCCGGTGTTTTCCGCAGAGAGCGGATTCTATGAGACGAATTTCGAGGTGACGCTGGCGGCGGAGCCGGGGCTCGAGATCTATTACACGCTGGACGGAAGCGACCCCACGCCCGCGTCTTTGCGCTATACGGCGCCGATTGCCGTGACCGATGCCAGCGACCGGGAAAATGTCTACGCAAACGAGAAGGTCTATGTGACCTACAAGGCGCTGCAGGAGAAGATCGACAAGGCGACTGTTCTGCGTGCCGTGGCGTACGACCCGCTGACGAGGGGTGTGAGCGAAACGGTGAGCGCCACCTACTTTGTCGATTTTGCGGCGAAGAAGATCTATGACGGGCTGCCCGTTCTTTCCGTCGTGACGGACCCTGCGAACCTTTTTGATTTTGACAGGGGCATCTACACGATGGGCAGGGCGTACGAGGAATACAAGAAGCTCGGCGGGTTTGAGGGCCTGCCGGATGAGGAGATTCCGTCCGAATTCACGGATGCAAACGGCGTCACGCATTACCGCTACGAGAGCACCAACGCCGGCGGCATCGGCAGGGAGTGGGAGAGAGAAGTGCAGGCGGTCTTGTTTGACGAGGCGCACCGTATCGTTTTCGAAGAGACGCTCGGCATGCGCATCGCCGGCGAGTCGACCCGGTATGTGCCGCAGAAATCCTTCAACCTGTTCGCCAGAGATATTTACGGATCGGAAGACGGCTTGCGGATCGAAGGGCTTGCGGAGTATCCGCTCACGAAGATCAGACTCCGGCGCCTTGCGGACGAAGTCGGCTTCCGCGAGCCTTTCCTCCATGCGCTGTTGGAGGACAGGGCGCCCGCGACGCAGGCGTCGATCCCCTGCGTTGTCTTCATGGACGGGGAGTACTGGGGGATGTACAACCTGAAGGAGAATTACGACGAGACCTTTTTCGAAAACCGCTTCGGCGTGGCGGAGGAAGACCTGCTCGTCTTCAAAAACAACCACGCCGAGATCGGCACGGAAGAGGAGGTCCTGTCCGCCTACAAGCCCCTGCAGGAGCAGATCCTCTATACCGACCTAAGCCGCGAGGATATGTATGAGAAGGTGCGCAGCCTCTGCGACGTCGGAAACCTCGCGGACTATTTCTGCGCGCAGATCTTTTTAAACCACACGGACATCGAGGAGAACCACAACCAGATGCTCTGGCGCTCGAAAGCGCAAGGAGAGGGCGCGTACGCGGATGCAAGGTGGCGCTACCTTTTCTATGACCTCGACTTCAGCTGCGAGGACCCCTCCCGCGACACCGTCGCCGACTTCCGCGAAAAGGGAGAGGGGATGTATCTCCCCGACTACCTCCTTTGCAACGAGGCCTTCCGCGCGGTGTACGAACAGGCCGTGCAGGACTACCTCACCGACACCTTCGCCTACGAGCGAGTGCACCCGCTCCTTATGGAGTGGAAGGAGCGCTATCAGGATCAGGTCATCGCCACCCGCCGCCGCTTCGGAGAAGAAGACTACAGTGCAGAGGACTACGACGCAACTGTCCGCGCCCTCGACGACTTCTTCAAGGAGCGCCCCGCCACCTTCCGCGAGATCATGCAATGAAAGGAAGGACGTCCTTCACCGCTTCTTCCGGGGTGATCTCCTGACCGCCTGCGTCGATGTCCAGCAGGTGATAGGAATCATTCCCCATCCCAAGTTCTTTCATGTAGGAAAGCTGGCGCAGACCGTGTCTGGTCGTAATGCGCTCGACCAGATCGTGGTTTTGCTCCGCGGTCATTGCAAAGACAAGGTCCACGCAGGCCTGGTCGCAGGCAAGGATGTCGGCGGATGCGACAATGCCGACGTTGGGCGTCACGACCGGAGCCGCGGCGACGCCTTCACAGTCGCAGGAGACGGACATGTTGCGCATGACGTTGATGAACGCGATCTTGTCCTTAAAGTGGTCGACGACCGCCTTCGTGGATTCCGTCATACGCTCCATCAGTTCTTCCTCGGCAATGCTCCACTGATTGTCGGACCCTTCCGCCGTATGGATCCACTTTTTGCCGTCCCTTCCGTCGGCGCAGCCGATCCCGATGTTTTTGTTCGAGCCGCCGAATCCGCCCATCGCGTGACCTTTGAAATGTGTCAGCGCCAGAAAGCTGTCATATTCCTCCAGGGATTTCCCCATCGACATTTCAGAGAACCACTTGCCGTCTTTCACAGGGAAGAGCGCGGTTCCGTTTTCATCCATAATATCGACATCGGCAAAGGTCCAGCCGTTTACCTTCAGCGTCTCCCGGTGCTGCGCGGTCGTGTACCGGTCGCCGTCGTAGTAGGTATTGGTTTCCACGATGGCCGCGTTTTTCAAATAAGAATCAAACAGCGACTTCACCCACGGGCGGGGAATGATATTGGGACCGTTCGGCTCTCCCGTATGAAGCTTTACGGCTACTTTCCCGGACAGGTTTTTGCATATTTTTCATAGATCCGGCAAAGGCCCTCTGCCGAGAGATCTCTGGTGAAATAGACGTCGGATGCCTTCCCCTCTCTGGCATGACGGGGAATGTAGACATCGCCGCCCGTGCCGGGGACTATTTTCACGTTTGCCATGGCTGTTCCTCCTGATCCTGTACGAAGGACCAACGTCCCTGGGACATTGGTTCCAAGTGTTTGATGCTGTATATTATACACTATTTCACTGAAGCAGTTGCCTTGCTTCGCTCGGAAGATTGCGAAGCAATCTTGGAAAGCACGCGCGCCGGCGCAGTGCTTTTTGCCGTCACATCTAGCGTTTTGCTTGAGAATAACCACAAAATATGGTATCTTGTATGCGTTGATTCGCAAAACCAACAGGAAAGGACAGGAGGGACGTAATGGAAAAATGGTTTCATTTGAAGGAGAACGGCACGACCGTCAGGACGGAGATCGTGGCCGGGCTCACAACGTTTATGACGATGGCGTACATCATCGCGCTCAACCCGAATCTGCTGACGGGGTTCGGTGCGGAGGGGATGGATCTCTGGAACGGAGTCTTTCTCGCGACGTGTATCGCCTCTGCCATCGGCATGTTCTGCATGGCGTTTCTGGCCAATAAGCCGTTCGCCATGGCGCCCGGCATGGGGTTGAACACCTTCTTTGCCGTGGTCGTTTCAAACATCGTGGCCATGACAGGCATGAGCTATCTGCAGAGTTTTCAGGCAGCGCTCGTCATCATCTTTATCGAAGGTCTGATTTTCATCATTCTTTCGGCACTGAACATCCGCGAGAAGATTGTCGA
The DNA here is from genome assembly GCA_017627275.1 of Lachnospiraceae bacterium. GTDB lineage: Bacteria > Bacillota > Clostridia > Lachnospirales > Lachnospiraceae > CAG-791. The sequence goes on along the minus strand of JAGAHC010000104.1, from coordinate 11,534 downwards.
CGCGATCCCGCTCGGCGTTCGCTTAGGCATCGGACCCGCGATCGGGTTGATGCTCATGAACATCGGCTTCGGCTCCAACGCCGGCGTCTATTCGGAGACCGGCGGCCCGTTCTACGCGATGCGTGATTTCTTCGGAGCGCTCACGGCATCGTACGCGCGCACGACCATGGGGAGCGGATACAGCACGATGGTGCTTACGGTCTTCACGATGATGGTGGGTCTCTTCACCATCGTGGCACTCAACCACGGAAAAGTAAAAGGCGCGGTCCTCTACGGCATGCTCGTGGCATCCGTCGTTTACTGGGCGGCAGAGTTTTCCTTCCTGGGAAGAAATCCTTTCGAAAGCCTGAAGGCGGCTTCCTTTATCCCGCCGTTTCCGGACATGGCAAAAACGACGCTGTTCCGCCTGAATTTCGCCGGATTCTTCGAGATCGGCTGGTTCACGCTCGTTACACTGGTCATCACGTTCTGCATCATCGATATGTTTGACACGATCGGCACCCTGGTCGGGACGGCCTCCCGCGCGGGGATGCTCGACAAGGACGGCAATATGCCAAACATGAAAGAAGCGCTCCTGTCGGATGCGATCGGCACGCTGGTCGGCTCCTTCACGGGCACCTCGACCGTCACCACCTTCGTGGAATCGGCATCCGGCGTGGAAGCGGGCGGAAGAACCGGTCTGACGGCCTTAACGACCGGCGTCATGTTCTTACTCTGCATGTTCATCGCACCGATCGCGGCCATCATCCCGCCGGCAGCGACCTCCGCGGCGCTGATCTACGTGGGCGTCCTGATGCTGAGCAACTTAAAAGACATTGACTTCACGGACATTTCGCAGCTCTTGCCCGTGAGCGTCATGCTGATCGGCATGCCGATCTCCGGTTCCATCGGACACGGCATCGGCCTTGCACTCATCAGCTACACCATCATCGCCGTGACCACCGGAAAGGCCAAAAATGTATCTGCGCTGACATACATTCTTTCCGCGATCTTCCTGATCAAGTTCTTCGTCGCAGCGTGATTTTGTAAGAAGGAACCAAAGTCGACAAAAGGGTGTAGAGGAGAGCCTCTACACCCTTTTGTCGACTTTGGTTCCCAAGCGTGTCAAAGAGAACCGTCCCTTCTGACACACCCCGTTTTTTTTGCTATAATTATAAGTAACTATGCGCAAATCGCTATCAAAGAACAAGATTACCTTTGCGGTCATCGGGTTGATTCTGATCGCTTTTATTCTGACGATCATTTTTTTCAGAAGCAGCATCATCAACCAGCCCAAGCGCTACCCGCTGTATGAGATCGACGGAAACTGGTCGATCAAAAAGAACGGAGAGCCCGTAGAAGAGACGGTTTTGAACGGAATGTCGACCCCGGGCGTGAAGCCGGGCGAGACGTGGGAATTACAGACGCAGCTTCCGGATGAGAAGGTTAACGGAGCGGCTCTGTATTTTCATACCCTGCAGGCGGTCGTGCACGTGAACCTCGACGGAGAGGAGATCTTTTCGTTCGGAGAAGAAAGATACAAAGAGCACCTTCTCCTGAAACGCGGGATCTGCCTGGTGTGCCTGCCGGAAGGCTACGAAGGAAAAACGATCACCATCTCCTTTACGGCGTCGGAGCCGCTTGCCTTTAACGGGCTTGGCCCCGTGCTCTTTGGCAACGAAGCGGAGCTGATGCTGCACTTCATGGAACTTCGGCGTGTGGCCCTGTTCTTCGGGATCTTCCTCTGTCTGTACGCCCTGTTTCAGATCCTGTGTCTGCCGGTCCTTTTGTCCGGAAGCAGAAACGTCGCGACCCCGCTCGTGGGTTCCGTCCTGTCTCTTGACATGGGGCTCTACATCCTTTGCTATTATTACCTCTTCGGCACGTTCACCAACCTGCCGACCTTCAATACGCTTCTGGAATACATCGTCCTCTACCTCATGCCGCTTTGTTTCTCGATCTACCTCTATACGGTGCTGGAGGGGAGACTCAAAAAACTCTACCTGCAGTTCATCCAGATCGACGCGGCGCTCATCGTGGCGGCGATCGTGCTGCACGTGCTGAACATGGTGCACATCACGCTGTACCTGCAGCTTTTCTACGTGCTGACATTCGCAGAGAGCGTTCCGTACCTGATCGGTGCAAGGCGCATCATCAGAGGGCAGCAGGAGCTGTCATCCGACCACCTGAATTATGTCGCGAGACAGATCGTATACTTCGGATTTGCGATCTATCTGGTCTGCTCATTGCTTGATACCGCATCGTTTACCTACGCGAAGTACATCGGCGGGGCAGAGCCCGAGCACGGGATCCCCTTCTTTACCACGGGAGCCGTCATTTTCTCCCTCAGCGTGACGGTGCAGTACTTCCTGCAGGGCATCGCGCATCTGCAGGCGGACGTCACCAGGAGCCGCCTCGAGGAGCGCGCCTACACGGATGCGCTCACGGGCCTTGCCAACCGCACGAGGTGCGAACTGGAGATGCAGGAAATGTCGATCACGGATCCCTTCGTGATCATCAGCATGGACGTTGACAACCTCAAAACGGTCAACGATACCTACGGCCACGCCGAAGGCGACCGCCTCCTGTCCACGTTTGCCGACATCCTGAAACAGGTCTTCGGAGACACGTACTTGATCGGACGGATGGGCGGAGACGAGTTCGTCGTGATCATGACCGGATCGCAGCGGACACTGGTCGAAGCCAAACTCAGCGAACTGCAGCGCGCACTCTTTGAAGTCAATCTGAAAGAGGAAGTATTCCGTCTCGACGTTTCCTACGGCTACGCCGACAACCGCGAGACCCACCTGGGACGGCGCGTGAGAGACATCTACATGCTGGCGGACAGACGCATGTACGACTTTAAGCATAAACGCAGACAGGAGGGCGTCATATGAAAAACAAAGCCCTGTATTCCTCGCCGTTTATGCTTCTGCCGATCGGCATCATATTCCTGACCCTCCTGCTCGGGGCATCCTATGCCGTGCGGTTTTCCGATCAGTATGAAACGCACGCTCTGAATGAAGGATGGCAGGCAACCTACCGCGGCGAAACGGTGGAGGATCTGGAGATCGAAGAGGCCATCCGGACCTTCGGGATCGAAAACGAAGTGCCGGAGGCCCTGACGACTTCGATCGTCTTAAACGAAGCGATACTGCCGGCCATGGAGGAAGACCATCCGACGATCCTGATGGACGTGTATTATCTGGGCGTGGAAGTTTTTCTGGACGGAGAGCTCTTAGACACCATCGAAATGGAACGGCTGCAGAGCGGGAAGTTCTTAAACAGCAGATACCGCTATGTTTCCCTTCCGAGCGACTATCTCGGAAAAACACTGACCATCGTCTATCACTTCGACGGCAGCAGGGCACAGACGAAGCTTGCGGCGCCGCTGGTGGGAGATTTTGAAAGGCTCTACGACTCCTTCCTGTTAAGGAATCTCTTCCCCTTCCTGGCGGGCGCCTTCCTCATCCTGTTCGGGATCTACTTCCTGGTCGTTTCGGTTTCCGTCGGCGCCATCATTCCGGAGATCGTCGGTCAGGTTGTGAGTGCCGTACTGTCGCTGGTCTTCGGGATCTGGATCGTCGGCACCTTCCGGATCTCCTTCCTGTTCATGCGAAGCGACTACATTACGACGGTGACCAACACAGCGTTTCTGCAGTTTATCCCGCTGCTGTTCCTTCTTCTGTGGCAGGTGCATCCCCTCCGCCACAAAAAGGTGTTCTTCACCCTGTTCATTCTTACGACCGCGGTCAGCGAAGTGACGATCCTGCTGCATGTGGCGGGGATCATGCACATCACAAGACTCCGTGTCGTCTACTATGTCTTAAGCGTTATGTTCATGGGATACCTCCTGTACACGGACTATATGGATATCCGCGAAGGAAACACGGACTTCATCAACGTGCTGCAGTTGTCCGGCTTTACCGTATCGGTCCTGTTTGCGTTCAGCAGTATGGTCTATTACGTGCTCACGGATTTCCGAAAAGACGAGCCGCCGTCCTCCACGGTCTATACGATCTACGGCGTGGGGTGCGTGCTCCTTGTGCTGACGAGATACCTGATCTTCCTGATCCTCCTCTCGAGGGCGGAAGGACAGCGCGTGGAATTCGAATCGCTCAGCCGGATCGCCAACACGGACGTGCTGACGGGCCTGTACAACCGGATCTTCTGCGAAGACCGTTTCAGCTGGTTGGATGAAACGCAGCAGCGGCAGTATTGCATCGTCAGTCTGGACATCAATCATCTGAAGTATGTGAACGATACCTTTGGTCATACCAAGGGAGATGCGTTGTTGATCGGTTTTGCGGATGCCCTGAGGGCGGCCTTCCCGGAGGACGCGTATTGCTGCAGAGTGGGCGGCGACGAATTTGCCGTGATCCTGGACGAGCGCTACGACAGACAGCAGGTCGAGCAGTTTATCGGAAAACTGAACGATGCCCTCCGGAAGCAGAACGAGGCGGAGCCGATGATCCCTCATGCGGTCGCCGCCGGGTATGCCTTCAAATGGGATATGCCCGACAAGAATGCGCATGAACTGCTGCTGATCGCCGATCAGAAAATGTACGAAGAAAAGCGCAGGCAAAAGCGCAATGACAACGTCAGACGGGGAAGCAGAGCGGACGACCGCCTCGATATTCCGGCAGCGCTCTCCTCGGAAGATGTAGCGGCGGGCGAAGAAATCATCGATGCCGAGAGCAGAAGAAAACTGGATTCCATGTATGCCACGGTGCAGGCGCTGGTGGAAAATGCGTCCGTGTATCTGATCGAACTGCAATACCATTACTCCCGGTGGTCCAAGGACGCGGTGGAGTTTTTCGGGCTGCCCGGAGAATACATGACCAATGCCAACGTCATCTGGGGCGAGCACATCCATCCGGAGGACAGGGCCTACTTCCGGCAGTACAGCAACGACCTGTTAAGCGGCGTAAACGACAGCTTTGACGTCCAGTACCGGGCGCTTTCCGCAGACGGAAGATACGTGATCTGCACGAACCACGGAGCGCTTGTCCGGGGCGAAGGCGGAAGACCGGAGTACATCATCGGAACGATCCGCAATCACGATCTGCAGGAATACACGGATCCGATCACGGGACTGCGCAACCAGTACGGCTTCACGAACGACGTGTCGGACAATATCAAGGCGCGCAACGCGATGAGCATCCTGCTGCTCGACGTCTCGCAGTTCGGACAGATCAACGATCTGTACGGCTATGCCTACGGGAGCCAGATGCTGACGGAGATCGGCAAAACGATCCTGCGCGAAACGGAGAACGTGGGCGACCTCTACCGGATGGACGGCGCGCGCTTTGCCGTGATCTCCTTAAAGGCCACCGAAAAACAGATGCGGGAATTCTACGAGATGATGCAGAACTGGTTCAAGACCAAGTTCTCGCTGGCGGGCAAGAGACAGAGCATCTCCTTAAACGGCGGCTACCTTGCGGTCAATCACTTTAACATCGATGCGACGACCGTCACGAGCTGTCTGACCTACGCGGTGCGGGAGTCCGCGATGCGCCACAACGGCAACCTCGTGGTCTTTAAGAACGAACTGACCGATCAGAACAGACAGGCTCTCGAAAGACTCCATGCCATCCGCGAGTGCATTACGGAAAACTACCGCGGCTTCTATCTGCGGTATCAGTATCTGGTGAGCGCCAAAAAAGAAGAGATCTACGGCGCGGAGGCGCTGCTTCGCTGGAAGGATGAAGACGGCAACGACGTGCCGCCGGCAGAGTTCGTGCCCGTGCTGGAACAGGACCCGCTGTTCCCGAATCTCGGCGGCTGGATCATGCGGCAGGCGCTCTCGGACGGAAAGAAGTTTTTGGAGCGTTATCCGAACTTTATCCTCAACATCAATCTTTCCTATACGCAGCTGGAGCGGAGCGATTTCGTGTCGATGACCAATGCCATCATCCGCGAATCCGGTTTCCCCGCGGACCATCTCTGCCTGGAACTGACGGAAAGCTGCCGCGTGCTGGAGCCGGATGCGCTGAAGAATATCATCGCGTCCTTAAAGACGCTGGGCGTGCAGTTTGCGCTTGATGACTTCGGGACGGGGTATTCCTCCCTCAACATGATACGGAGCATTCCGTTTGACGTCGTGAAGATCGACAAGCTCTTTATCGACGGGATCGAAAACGACAGAAAGCAGTCCGAGACGGTGGAGATCATCTGCCGCCTGGCGGAGCTGTACAGATGCAAGATCTGCGTGGAAGGCGTGGAAACGGCGGAAGCCCGCGATGCGCTCTTAAAACACCGGATTGATATCATTCAGGGCTACTTCTACGCGATGCCTGAACTGATCGAGGACCTTCTCTGATGAGCAGGAAAACGCTGTGTCTGTATGCCGCTGCCGTTTCGTTTCTGGTGCTTGTGTTCTGCACCAGATCCTCTTTCCTTTATCCGATGAACAACTGGGACGATGCCAACAGCTATTTCACGATGGGCAAGTCCCTGTTTGCGGGAAAGGTGATCTACCGGGATCTCTTTGACCAGAAGGGGCCGTGGCTCTACTTCCTCTACGGCCTGGCTTCGCTTGTCAGCCGCGACACCTTCGCCGGCGTCTTTCTCCTGGAATGGATTCTCGGGATCTTCGACGTGCTCGCGATCTGCAGGATCCTTACCCTTCGGCTCGAAAAGAATACGGCCCTCCTTCTTTCGCCCATTGTCCTTGCGGTGATGTTTGCATCCCGGAGTTTTTACTGGGGCGGCAGCGCGGAAGAGATTTGCATGCCGGCGATCCTCTGGGGACTCTTCCTCGTGCTGCGCTATCTGTTTGCAAGAGAGCAGCAGGCAAAAGAGGAGAGAGCGCCTATGGATCGCAGGGATATCTTTCTGATCGGCCTTCTTGCGGGATTCGTGGCCTGCGTGAAATTCACGGTCCTCGGATTCTTCATCGGTGTGGCGCTCCTCATCCTGTTCACCGGAAAGAACCTGAAGCAGATCATCACCGCTGGCCTGACCTTCCTGTGCGGGATGGTGCTGCCGGCGTTGCCCTGGCTTTTGTACTTCGGTGCGCACCATGCGCTGAAGGACTGGTATAACGCCTACATCTACACCAACGTGTTCGTCTATTCGACCTTCGGCGCGGCGGACAAGGGAGAAAGCCTCTTTGAAAAGATCTATCATCTGGGGAAGATCCTCTACTGGCAGATCCGCGTGAACTGGCTGTATTTCTTCTTTGCGGGGCTGGGGCTTTTAGCCTTCCTTGTGCGGAAGGGCAGTGCTCTGCTGACCAGGATCGCGCCCCTTCTTTTATTCGTCTGCACCTTTGTCGGCATCTACATCGGCGGCGCGGAGATTCCGTATTATTCCCTGCCGCTTGCAGCCTTCACGGTACTCGGCTTCCTGTCGCTGCGTTTTTCGGTGCCGGAAAAGAGAATGCGTCCGGCGCTGATCGCGGCCCTTGCCCTCACGCTGCTGATCGGCTCGTTCCTGAGCCCGAACCGCTACTTCCGCTATATGACGGAACAGGAACTCTTCCTGCCGCGCTTTGCAAAAGAGATCAAAGAGGGCGGGATCGAGAATCCGACGCTCCTCAATTATCACTGCCTGGACTGCGGCCTCTACACGATGGCGGACATCGACCCCACCTGCTACTGGTTCCAGTCGCAGACGCTGCCGACCATCGACGTGTTAAAGGAGCAGGAGACCTTCGCGCTGACAGAGGGCGTGGATTACATCGTCGCGAGACACTTCTATCCTTCTTCGCTGAAGGAACAATACGAAGAGATCGACCGCTTCCATCAGATGATGGGAGAGATGGAGTATGACTACTTCCTGTTAAAGCGCCGCTGACGGACAATACTTTTGAATCCAAACTGCAAAAAGGAAACCCTATGAAAGACACCTCACAGATCGCAAGACAAAACAAGAGACTCATCATCGCAAGCATCATCACACTTCGCGACGCTCTGTCACTTCTTTGTCTTCTTTTACCTGCTCGTGTTCACGCTCCTTCGGAGCAAAAAGGACTTCAAAAAGTGGGCGGTGCCGGCAGGGCTTTCGATCATAGGCTACATCCCGTGGATGATCCCGCTCATGGGACAGTTCGGCATCGCGGGACACGAGGACAGGATCCACTTCACCGCGGCGGACATCCGCAGCTACTTTAACTACATCATCGAAATGGAAAAGGGGACCGTCATTCTTCTCGGCGTCATCGTGATCCTGCTGGCGCTGTACCCGGTGCTGTCCGGGACGCAGACGAAGAAAGAGGGAGAGAAGTTTGCGAAGGGAAGCGAAGAAGTGGTCTTTGCGCTCTGCTGCATTTCCGTCATCTACCTCGTGATGCTGACGGGGATCCTGTGCAACCTCTTCGTGTCGCCGGTCTTTATGGCGCGCTATGCGTCCCCGGCCTTCGGCCTGTTCTGGCTTGGCTTCATCATCCTTATGGAACACGTGGAGTACAGACGGGTGGTGGTCGCGATCATGGGCGGCTTCATTCTCTACCTTTGCTACACCGGCTACACGGCGCGCCTCGTGTCGGAGTATGACACCGGGACGCAGAAGATCGGGAGTTTCTTTCAGGAGAAGGCGGAGCCGGAGGATTACATCGTCACCAATAACGAACACCTGCGCATCAGCGTGCTGGGCTTTTATTTCCCGGGCCATGTGGTCAAGGACATCGATGACGTGGACTTTGCGGAAGAGACGATCGAGGAACCCTATGTGGAAGGCGGGACGCTTCCGATCGACCGCGCAGTCTGGTACTTCGAAGACAGCTTTGCGGAAAGAGACAAAGGATTTATCACGGAGAACGGATACGAGTGCTTGGAGGTGACGAGCGGAGACTTTGACAACACCTATTACTTTAGGCTCTATCTGATCGGAAAGAGTCCGGAGAAGGCGAAAAAGTAACGCCGGAGGATTGTTCGTGCCGTGATCAGGGAATAATCCCTTCGCGCCTGGCCTTGTCCATGCCGACGCCGCAGCCCGGGTTTTTCAGGGTGCAGTTGTGATTGCAGGCGCCGCAGTGATCGACTCTTCGTGTCGCGCGGATCCGTTCGAGATAGTCGATCTTCCCGAAGCCGCCGCGCGCAAGGACATAGCCCCGCTTGCGCAGACGTTTTAAGAGAATGTTTAAAAAGAATCCATGAGAGACGAGGACGACATCCTTCGTCTCTTTTTCTATCAGATCGATCGCGGCCTCGGCGCGCCGGATCGTTTCCTTCCGGCCCTCCTTCTGCCGCGGGTCATTCAAAAACCATTGGAGGCGCCCCTTCGACTGCCAGTAGGATAGGGCACGCGGGGTACTGCTTTCCCCGGAAGGAGAGAGAGGAACCTCATTCAGAAGATCCGTCTCCTGTAAGTCGGCGCCCGGAAATAAAAGAGACGCCGTCTCCTTCGCGCGGCGAAGCGTGCTCACATAGACGGCCTTTCCGGTGACGTCGAACGGATCGGGCGCAAAGTCCTTGATGCCCGCCGCGTCGTAGGCGGCGCAGGCTTCTGCAAAGCCGGCGGATGTGTAGTTCTTTTCCCAGACAAAGTCCGGGGCAGCATGTCGGATAAGGATGATCTTCATGGATTACGACTCTTCTGTAAAAAGGAACTGCGCGGTTTCCCGCGCAGCTCCAATAGGGTGTATCGTTTCAGGTTGCTTATGCAGCCTTTTTCTGTGCCTGTGCGGACAGCGTCTTGAAAGCCTGAACGGCCAGGATGACAGCCAGCACGACGAGAACGCAGGCAATGCCGCCACGGACATAGTGCCATGTGGTCTTTTCGGCAGCGCCGAACTGCGCCATGATGGTCTGAAGCAGGGATACGATCGTTGCTACGAGCATGAAGCACATCGGGATGAAGAACATCTTGTTGTTCTTGCCGATGTTGCCGAGCCATGCCGCAACAGCCATCAGTCCGAGCGCTGCAAGCAGCTGGTTCGCAGCACCGAACAGAGGCCAGATGTTGCTGTAGCCGGTCATACCAAGAGCGACACCGAGAATGACGGTGATGCCGGTCGCAACATAAGGGTTGACCAGAGTTGCTTTGAAGCCGGTTGCGTCTTTCGCGGTCTGACCTTCTTCAAGCCAGAATTCCTGGAACATGTAACGAGCAAGACGTGTTGCGGTATCAAGGGATGTCAGGCAGAAAACAGAAACTGCCAGAACGAGCATCTGATACATGATACGCTGTACGCCTTCGTTCGTGAAGGAGCCGAGCATTCTGGAGATACCGGTTGCGAAAACGACGGTCGGAGAACCAAACGGAACTTCTCCCTTCGGAACAGCCGCTTCATTCCAGACATAAGCAACAGCGAGCAGGGAAAGGGTCGCAACGACACATTCCACGAGCATCATGCCGTAGCCGATGAGCTTGGCGTCTTTTTCATTGTCGATCTGCTTTGCGGTCGTACCGGAAGAAACCAGAGAGTGGAATCCGGAGATAGCGCCGCAGGCGATGGTGATGAACAGAGCCGGGAACATGGTTCCGCCTGCGAACAGACCATTGCCGCGAACTGCCGCATCACCCCATGCCGGGATGGAAAGCGTGCCGGTGCCGGTCGCTGCTGCGCCGAAGACACCGATCAGGGCGACGATGATCATGAAGTAAAGCAGGAAAGAGCTCAGGTAGTCACGCGGCTGCAACAGGATCCAGACCGGCGTGACGGATGCAATCAGGATATACAGACCAAGGATCCACATCCATGCATTGTAGCTGAGAGATACAGGGTGGAAGTTCAGGCCGATGAAAACGATCACAACGATACCGATGATACCGATGATGGTCGCCGTGCCGATCGGCATGTTTCTTCTGTAAACCAGATAGCCGAAGATCATGGCCAGCACGATGAAGAGTAAGGAGATCATCGCGGTGGAGAGGTTGGCGTCTAACTGAGCACCTTCCACAGCGGCACCGGCAGCATTGGTGTTGCCGAAGGTACCTGCGACGATGGATGCGAAAGCAGCCACGACCAGAAGGAGTGTCAGATAGCCGAAGATGATGAAGAGTCTCTTTGCCGTCTTGCCCATGGAGTCGTTGATAACTTCACCGATGGACTGTCCTTTGTGACGGACGGAAGCAAAAAGAGCACCAAAATCGTGGACACCGCCGAAGAAGATTCCGCCGATGATGACCCACAGTAAAACAGGGACCCAACCGAATGCAGCCGCCTGGATCGGTCCGTTGATCGGGCCTGCGCCTGCGATGGATGAGAAGTGATGGCCCATCAGAACGGGAGCCTTTGCGGGAACATAGTCCACGCCGTCTTCCAGTTCATGTGCCGGAGTTTTGCGGCTGGGGTCGATGCCCCACTCCTTTGCCAGCCAGCTGCCGTAGACAACATAGCCGATAAGGAGTGCCACAATCGCAATGATGAGAATTAATGCAGCGTTCATAATATTCCTCCTATCGTTTTTTTATACTACATCGAACCTTACGTTACACCCCGATATAAAGTTCGTTATAGCCCTTTGCACCTTTTTTTACCTGCTCGAAATTCGAGAGGAAAATCTTTTTCAGCGCGCGTCCCGCGCCGTTGACGTAGACGCCTTCCGTCTCCATATCGGTGACGACCAGATGCGCCTCGGTATGCCCCCTCATGGAGAAGAGATACC
>JAGAHC010000103.1 GCA_017627275.1 Lachnospiraceae bacterium | reverse complement strand
CCAAAGCCATGGGTAGCAGGTGAAAGATGGAAGGATATAAGAAATATGCTGGAAAAGATGCTATGAAGCATTCTGAAAAAGGAAGGAATCCGGCATCGCCGGATTCCCTCCGATTAAACGATAGGGTGACATTTTCCCTAAATAATTAGCTATAATCAGGGGTGACATTTTCCCTGGTTATCGACACCCGACGGCGGAAGGTCCTGCGCCGCTTTTTCCCTCCGCATCAGAAAGAGTGCGTCTGACAGTATACTGTTCTGCAACCCGTCTCTCCCGAATTCTTCCGCCAGCGTATCCTTCCCGGCGTAGAGATTGGTCCCGAGTCCAAGCCTCTCCCCTTCGATCTCCGCGCCCAGTGCCGCGAGCGTCGTCGGGAACAGATCCATCGTCGTATAGACGCGTGCCTCCCTGCGACTTGTTTCCGGTCCGTTCAGGATCGCAACAAAGGCGCGGCGGTCAAAGGACGGATCGATCGTTTTGCAGAAATCGGAATCCATGGTCGGATGGTCGCCCACCACCACAACGGTCGTGTCCTCATAGAACGGCTGCTCCTGCAGCCATTGGATAAAACCGCTCACCTGTCTGTCCTGACAGACGATCACGTTGGCATAGCGCTCGTCGTAAGTATCTTCACACAGTCTGCAGACATATCCGTCTTCAAAATGCGTATCGACCGTAAGGATGGTCAGGTTAAAAGGCTCTTCTCTTTCTTCCGCCGTCAGCCTCTCCAGTTCCTCTCTGGCATAGGCAAACAGTTTCTCGTCCTCCATTCCCCAGAACTCATGGTAGTCCTCCGGAATGTATTCCTTCTCCTTCAGATAAAGGGTATCAAGGATCCGAAAGTTCCCGTGTGATTCAAAAAACGCCCTGCGGCCGCCGAAGGTTGCATCCGATCCCACGAGATAAATGTTCTCATATCCGTTCTCTTCCAGGATGTCTCCGATCCCCGTGACATGGGGAAAGAACCAGTCCTTGTATCTGCTCCGGTCCACGGAGAATCCGGGCAATAACAGCGGAAGTCCCATGGACTGCGTAAAGATCGCGCCCATGGTAAAGGTGGAACCGGACAAGGAGTAGGCGCCGTTGATCTTATGCGTGCTGCCGGAAAAATCCTCGTTCTCCTGTGCGATCCGGGTCAGGTTTTCAATGTAATTGACATCAAAGGCGCCGCCGCTGTTTCTGTCCGCATACGTCGGCTCCATGGACTCCATGTAGATATAGATGAGGTTCTTCTTTTGTTCCGGAAAGGTGATCGCGACCTGATCGGGATCCGCAAAATGTTCCTCGACAAATCCCTTCATCGCGTTTCTCTTCAGATAATAAGAGGTCAGATTGACGCGGTCCGCCGCAAACAAAACGATACCCATACACAGGACAAAACTTGCAGCAAGGCAAAGCAGCAGTCTTTTCTTAAGCCCCTCCTTCTTTTTTCGAAACAGGAAGATCAGCAGGAGTACGGTGATCGCCGCTGCCGGCAGCGCCGCTTCTTTGGCGTAGTGCGCGAGCATGTCGTGTCCGGTTCCGACAAGCGGCGCGCTGAGCTGATAGATGAGTTCATCCGCTTTCAGATACGGCCAGGTGTGCAGCATCCAGAGGGTGCTGCAGCCAAGAACCACAAAAAAAACGGTGAGCAGAACACCGAGAACATACGCAAAGATCATGCAAACAGTCTCTTTCTGACGACTTCCGCCGCTTCTGCCGTGATCTCTTCTCCGGTCCAGTACTCAAACGCGGCAATGCCCTGCCATAGTAACATCCCCATGCCGTTGGCACACGGGACATTCGCCTCTTTGGCAAGGGCAAGGAAACGCGTTTCTTCCGGATGATAAATGATATCGTAAGCAAAGGACAGTTTCCGGAAGAACGCTTCGTCCGTCACCGGAGAAGCTTCTTCATTACCGATAAATCCGACACTGGTACACTGGATGGCGATCGACCCGTCGGGGATCAGACCCGCCTCGGAAAGAGGGATCGCCGTCACATCACAGTCCGGATAATCCTGCCGGACGCTTTCTGCAAGTTCCTGTGCCTTCTGCAGCGTACGGTTGGCGATCCGGATGCTCTTTGCACCTTCCGAAGCCGCAAGAAATGCCGCGGCACGGGATGCGCCGCCGGCTCCCAAAAGGATCACGTCCTTTTCGCGCAGGGCCACGCCATGTGCAAGGAGGTCGCGTTTTAATCCGATGACATCCGTGTTGTATCCCTTGTAACCGCCTTTTTCCTCCACACGCACCAGCGTGTTCACGGCGCCGATCTGTTTTGCCAGCACATCGATGTCCACCAGGTGCGGGATCATCAGGCTCTTTAAGGGGACCGTCACGTTGAATCCGAGCGCGCCCATGTTGTAGACGCCGCGCAACAGCGCCGAAAGATCTTCCGGCTCCTTCTTCTCCACGCGAAATGCCATATAGCTGACATCCTGTCCCGAAAGCTCTGCCAATGTATTGTGGATCAGCGGCGACTTCGTTTTCTCCACCGGGTCCCCGAACAGTGCCAGAAGTTTCGTCGTACCTGTGATCATGATCTTTCCTTCTCTGATTGCAATCTGCGATAGCGTGCAAGAACCGGTTTCTCCAACAGGCGCTTGCACCGGATCTGAATCTCTTCCTTTAAGGTGAACGGCTGTGTGAGCACCGCATGGATCCCGAGTCTCCTGGCGCCCCAGATGTCCGTAAACAACTGGTCGCCGATGCACACCGTCGTGCCGGGATCCGTCCCCATGATTTCCATGGCCTTCCGGTAGCCCATTGCGCGGGGTTTCAGCGCCTTGCAGACATACTGTGCGCCGATCGCATCGGCAAATGTCTTGACGCGGGACTTCCCGTTGTTGGACACCACCGTGACCTTAAATCCCATCTCCTTCAGTTTCTGTATAAAAGAAACTGACGCGTCGTCAGCCGGCGCGTCAGGATATACCAGTGTGTTGTCGATGTCATAGATGATGCCGCGATATCCCTGCCCGTATAAGGATTCATAATCAATCTCATACGCGGATCGCGCTTCCTCATCCGGAAAGAGATTACTCATTTGGCGCTCTTCTTCTTTTCCGTCTTCAGCAGTTTCTTCAGTTCGTCCATGAAGGTTTCCGCATCCTTGAATTCGCGATAAACCGACGCAAAGCGGACATACGCCACCGGATCCAGATTGTGGATCTTCTCCATGACCAGTTCTCCGATCTCCTCGCTGGAGATCTCCTTTTCCTCGCGGTCATAGATCTTTGCCTCGATCTCGTCGACCGCAGCCTTGATCTGGCTGACGGAAACAGGACGTTTGTGGCAGGCCCTTAAGATCCCGGACTCCAGTTTGGCCCTGTCATATGTTTCGCGGTTGTTGTCCTTCTTGATCACGACAAGCGGGATCGTTTCGATCTTTTCATAAGTAGTGAACCGTCTGCCGCATTTATCGCAGATACGGCGGCGGCGGATGGAATTGTTGTCCTCTACCGGACGGGAATCAATCACGCGGGTATCGTCATCAGAACAATAAGGACACTTCATGGTCTACTCCTTCAAAAGATAAATGGTAGGTGGTTGGTCGATTCTTTACTAAATATAGCATTATTTTTAAATGCTGACAATAACGTCATGTTTTTTAAACAAGTTTTTTTATGAAGTTTCCGTCGATCTGCACTCCCTCGTTCGCGACGATAAAGGCCTGCGGATCATACTGATGCACGATGGAACGAAGGCGGTTGATCTCGTACTTGCTGACAAGCACCATCAGAATCCTGACATCATCATCCGTGTAGGCTCCCTTCGCATCCCACCGGGTGATGCCGCGGTGCAGACGCACCAGGATCTCCTTCTCCATTTCGGAAATGTCTTTTTCCTTTGTGATGATGATGACCTGGCTGTTGATATTCTGAATGTGCACCCGGTCGCAGGAAACGGCGCAGACTGCCGCGAAGATGATGGAGTAAATGACCGTCGGCACGTCAAACAAGAGAAGCAGCAGTACATACAAGGCTGCACTGATCCCGAAAGAAAGCGCGCCGACCCCGATGTTATTGATCTTCTGCGCGATCAGCATCGAGATGGTGTTGGCGCCGCCGTCGTTCCCTCCCATGCGGAGAATGATGCCGATGCCGGTCCCGTGCACGATGCCCGCGATCACGCAGTTGGCAAAGATGGAATCCAGGATGGGTTCTTTCGGTACCGGAACAAGCGCCAGGGCGACGGTCGTCATCGCAATGGAGATAAGCATCCTGAAGACATACTGCTTATGGAATCTCTTCCAGCTGAGAATGAGTCCGGGGATATTCATCAGGAAGTACAGGATACCGACAAAGTTGATGGAGCCGAAATGGAAGCCTGCCTTTTCTGTCAGGAAGTAATTGATCAACTGCGCATAGCCCGTAAATCCGTCCGCGTAAAGATGGAGCGGCTCCAGAAACACGTTCAGACCGACAGCATAGATGCGGGCCGCCAGCGCAAGGATGAGAAAACGGACGCCTTCTCCCAGAAGCGGCTGCTTTTCCATGAACTCCATCGGTTTGTTTTCCATCGCGTTGTCTCCTCTTCCCAAAAAAAGCCGCACCCCTTAGGATGCGGTTTAGTTGCGCATTATGGACCCAAAGGGATTCGAACCCTCGACCTCTGCGTTGCGAACGCAGCGCTCTCCCAACTGAGCTATGAGCCCTTATAAATCCCGGCCTTTTAAAGCCGGGATTTATTGTATCACATCTTTTGAAAAAGAAAAGCCTTATTTTTGCTGCAGGAAGGACGGGATATCCAGACGCTTCTGATTGACGCTGTGCTGGATGTTGGTCTTCGGTCTGAGAGGCGCTTCTGTCTGTGCTGCCGGCTTCTCCACGTCTACCTGCTTTAAGCCCATGGTCGGAAGGCCTTTGCCTGCCTGTGTCTTCGGGCTCAGGATCTTGCCGCGGGCATCTCTCATGCCAATGCCGGTTGCAATGACGGAGACCATGCACTCGTCCGCCTTGGAATTGTCGTACATGGCACCGAAGATAATGTTGACATCGTCTCCTGCCAGTTCCTGTACGTAGCCGGCCGCGTCGGACGCGTCCATCAGGGAGATGTCGCCGGAAACGTTGATGATGACATCGGTCGCACCGTTGATAGTCGTCTCAAGGAGCGGTGATTCGACCGCCATCTTCACTGCCTCAGCCGCCTTGTCTTCGCCCTTGCCGTAGCCGATGCCGATGTGTGCCACGCCCTTGTCGCGCATGACGGTCTGGACATCCGCAAAGTCAAGGTTGATGATCGCCGGCACATTGATGAGATCGGTGATTCCCTGCACAGACTGCTGAAGCACTTCGTCTGCCTTCTTCAGGGCATCCGGGAAGGTCGTTCTGCGATCCATGATATCCAACAGTTTGTCGTTCGGGATCACGATCAGGGTATCTACGTTCTGCTTTAAGGCTTCGATGCCGACCAGTGCCTTGGTCATACGGTTCTTGGCTTCAAAACGGAAAGGCTTCGTAACGACGCCGACGGTCAGGATCCCCTGCTCCCTTGCCAGCTTCGCGATGACCGGTGCAGCGCCCGTTCCGGTTCCTCCGCCCATGCCGCAGGTAACGAATACCATATCCGCTCCGCGGATCGCCGTGGAGATCTCCTCGGCACTCTCTTCCGCAGCCTTTTCCCCGATCTCGGGGTTCGCGCCTGCGCCCAGTCCCTTCGTCAGTTTCGATCCGATCTGCAGAAGTTTCTGCGCGCGGCAAAGCTGCAATGCCTGAATATCCGTATTGACACCGATGAACTCGACACCGACGATCTGTTCTTCGATCATGCGGTTGACCGCATTGTTGCCTGCTCCGCCGACTCCGATGACGATGATCTTACAAGCCGATTCCGCTTCGTTTGTCTTGATTTCCAGCACGGTGGCTTCCTCCTTACTCTTCGTTTTTTCTTCAAAAAACAGGACTTTCTATGAAAAAGTCGCACAAATTCACTCTATATAATACAATTCTGTTTCCAAAAGTGCAATAGTACGCCGTTTTCGGCTATTCCGCAGAAGACGCTTCTTCCCCGCGCCGGACTTCCTTAAAGGTGGTATAGCGCGTGTCCGGTGTATACCCCGTCATGTCGATGCTGCCTTCCTTCCCTTCAAGCCGCGGAATAATGTCCTGAAGATTGGCGATCTTTTCGTCCGTATACTCTTCGCCCCCCAGTAAGACCCTGACCTTTCCGAAAAACAGCGTCATGTTCTTTGCGGAATCAAAGTAGATCTTATCCACGGTCAGATTGTATTTGCCCAGAAGCTGCGTCACATCCAGCACGCGGTCAAAGATCCTGTCATCGTCGACATCAAGTCTTTCATATAAAACAATGCGGTCCAACGAAAGTCCTCTGACTTCCGGGATCCCTTCGATCTTTTCCCGTGATGCCTCCGCGACGATCCCGTCTCTCGTGAAATAGATATACTGGCCCACGTATTCGATGTATCCGGCCAGCGCCTTTTCATACACCCGGATCCGAATGGTCTCGTGATCGACGATGTCCACGTCCATCTTGTCGATGAAGGCCACGTTATCGATCCCACGGTCTTTGTATTTATAACTCAGGTACAGGGAATTGTCCCCCAGCGTCCCCTGCATCACGATGTCCGCGATCTCCTTGTCCGTGTACTGGGTACTGCCCTCCACATAGACCTTGCGCACGCGGTAGTAGGACAACACAAAAACAGCGCCGCCGATCAGCAGTGCCGTCACAATACAGAAAAGAATGAGAAACAGCTTCTTTCGACTCATGATCCTTTAGAGAGACTTTAACTTAATGCCGCGCGCAACGCTCATGCAAAGACCCACTTCCGTGAGCAGGAACAGGACCGAGGTCCCCCCGTAACTGATAAAGGGAAGGGTCACCCCCGTATTGGGGATCGTATTCGTCACAACGGCGATGTTTAAAATGACCTGCACGGCAATGTGCGTGAGGACTCCCGTTACCACCATTCCTCCGAAAAAGTCCTGCGCATTATTCGCAATCATGATGAAGCGCCAGATCAGAAGGATAAACATCAGGAGGATGCTGATGGCGCCGAACATCCCGAGTTCTTCGCAGACAATGGAGAAGATCATGTCATTCTGCGCTTCGGGAATGTAGCCCAGCTTCTGCATGCTTTGTCCCAGACCCTTTCCGAACACGCCGCCGGATCCGATGGCATAGAGCCCCTGCAGTGTCTGGAAGGCCCGGCCTTCCGCGTAGGCCTGCGGGTCCAGCCAGGCGAGGATACGCTGCCCGCGGAATCCTCCTACGGTATCGGCGGAGTCACCCGCATTGCTGACCACATAATAAATGACCATGGCCACCATCAGCGCGCCGGCAGCGCCGAGCAGGATAAAGCGCTTGTAATCCGGGCAGGCCACAAACAGCATGCCCGCCGCGATCGCAACGATGATGATCGCGCTGGAGAGGTTGGAGGTGATGAGATACGTCATGCCGCCGAGAACGAACGACGGACCCATGGCAAGGAACAGTCCTTTCATGGTCCGGATCTTCTTCCCCAGATGCTCGATGCAGACCGCAGTCGCAATGATGGTCGCGATCTTGGCAACCTCCGCCGGCTGGAGAGAAAGTCCCGCAAAACGAAGCCAGCGTTTGGCGCCGTTGACCTCCACGCCGTAGGGAATGATCAAAAGAAGTAGGAAGGCCGCCAGTCCGTACAGCGGGATCGCAAACCGCTTCCAGAGGCTGTAGGGAAACAGCGACACAAAAAACATCACCACGAGTCCCAGGACCGTGGAGAAGAGCTGGCGCTTGAGCCAGTAGCCGCCGTCGTCATACTTGATGGCCGCTTCATAGGAGCTGGTCGAATACAGCATCACCAGACCAAACGCGAGCAGAAACAGGACAATAAAGATCAGACTGTAGTCCTGATATCCCGTAGTTGCGACCGGCGCGTCTTTTGCCAGCCGCTCTCTTTTTTTCAGAATACCGTTTTTCGGAAAAGGAATCGCCATATCAGTGACTGTCCTCTAACACGAAGGCCTTAAAGGCCTTTCCGCGTTCTTCGTAGTTTTTAAACATACCCCAGCTTGCGCAGGCGGGGGATAAGAGGACGGCATCGCCGTCTTTGGCTTCCCGTCTGCAGTAGGCAAGACATTCTTCAAACGTTGCAAAGGTGTGGATCGTTTCGATCCCTTCCTTCCGCGCCGCCTCTTCAATGAAGGGCGCTGTTTCTCCCAGGAGCACCAGATCCTTCACTTTGTTTCCAAACGCCCGGATCCAGGGCTCATAATCGCTGTGCTTGTCATATCCCCCGGCGATCAGGAAGGTGGGCTTTGTCATGGCCCTGATCCCCTGGATGGCCGCATCGGGATTGGTCGCCTTGGAATCGTTGTAGTAGTCCACGCCGTCTAACGTCGCCACGTATTCGATGCGGTGCTCCACCGGCGGGAAGTCGCGCACTGCCTCCACGATGTCTTCTGCGGGAATGCCGATCTCCTCGCAGATCGCCATGGCGCACAGCACGTTTTCGACGTTGCAGTTTCCGATCAGACGCATGTCGTGAATGCCCATGAGCACTTTCTCTTCTCCCGACAGCCTGCGGACCATCTGTTCTCCGCGCACAAAGTATCCTTCCGGAAGTTCTCTTTCGGAAGAAAAGAAGATGACTCGGGAGGGACACTCTTCCTTCCCGAAAGAGCGCAGCACCGGATCCTCATAGTTCAGGACGCAGGCGTCCTTCTTCGTCTGGTTTAAGACCACCTGCTTCTTGGCACGGATGTACTCTTCCATCGTCCCGTGTCTGTCCAGGTGATCGGGCGTGATATTGGTAATGGCCGCCACGCGCGCGTGAAAATCATGCACCGCTTCCAGCTGAAAGCTCGAGATCTCTCCGACGCTGACAGACTTCTCATCGGTCCCGGAAACGGCAAGCGCATAGGACTTGCCGATGTTGCCGACCAGAAACGCGGAGAAGCCCTCTTTTCTTCCATAGGCTTCCACAATGGCATAGACAAGGGATGTGGTCGTGGTCTTCCCATTCGTCCCGGTAATGGCGATGAGGCTTCCCTTTTCAAACGCGAACGAAAGCTCGATCTCCGAATCGATGGGAACTCCCTTTTTGCGCATTTCCTCAAAAAGCGGCTGCGACAGGGGGACTGCCGGAGAAGGAACGACGCGTGTGATGCGCTCCTTTGCTTCCTGCGGAAGGATTCCGATATAAATCTCCGGTCTCATCCTGATCTCTTCCGGAAGCTTTGCGCGGATCGCCTCTTGTGTCATCGTCTCATTCTGTTCAAGGAGAACGATGTCTGCGCCGGCTTCTGCCAGAAGGGAAACGGCCCCGATCCCGCTGATGCCGGTGCCGATGACAAGCACGGTTTCTTTTGTCCAGTCTCTGCTTATCATTGGTTTACCAGATCCCCAGCAGCGCGATGGCGCACAGGATCACGGTGGTGATGGTAAACACCGCCACGACCCGTACTTCGGACCATCCGCCCAGTTCAAAATGGTGGTGAATGGGCGCCATGCGGAAAATGCGTTTGCCTTTTGTTGCCTTAAAATATGTCACCTGTATGATCACGGAAAGCACTTCGATCACATAGATAAAACCGACGATGGGAATGAAGAGCGGCATCTGCAGCATATACGCCATTCCGGTAACAAAGCCGCCCAGGGCTAAAGATCCGGTATCTCCCATGAAGATCTTTGCCGGATACGCGTTGTACAGAAGGAACCCGAGAAGGGCTCCGATCATTGCCGCGCCGGCTGGCGCCACCGGGCTTTTGACCAGAAGAGCCGTTATGGTAAAGAACAGGCCTACCGTGATCCCGATGCAGCTGCTCATCCCGTCCACGCCGTCATTCAGATTCGTTCCGTTGACCGTTCCGACAGATACGAGGATCAGGAACGGAATGCCGATGTAGCCGACATGGATCCACTTCCCTGTAAGGAAGGGAACCTTGAGCGCCATGGAGATGCCGAAGACCTGCCGCATCAGCACCGCAAAGATCATCGCGATGATGATCTGCAGGGCCATCTTCTGCCAGGCTTTGAGTCCCATGGAACGCTTCAGCACAACCTTGATGTAATCATCGATAAAACCAACCGCCCCGAAACCGATGGTAAGGAGCCAGACCGGCAAAACCTGCGGTGCCCTGACCGAAGCAAACAGGATGGCGATGGTAAACCCGAGCAAAATCATCAGCCCGCCCATGTTGGGGGTGCCACTCTTTGACAGATGGCTCTGCGGCCCGTCGTCGCGTTCCGTCTGCCCCGCCTTTACTTTTCTCAGAAAGGGAATCAGCCTCTTTCCCGAGATCGCGCTGACTGCAAACGCAATGATCAGCGGCAAAATAACAGGTAATAATGTTGTAGTAATGTCCTTGCTCATATCAGATTCTTCTTTGCTT
>JAGAHC010000102.1 GCA_017627275.1 Lachnospiraceae bacterium | reverse complement strand
TTCCTTCTGCTTTCTCCGAACAACCTCTTAAAGCCGTCTGACAGCGGACCGGTCGTTGTTCCTTCCCAGGACATGGTCCTCGGGATCTACTACCTGACGCAGATGCGTGAAGGAGAGCCGGGCGAAGGAAGATACTTCCACAGCATGAACGAAGCCATCATGGCTTATGAAAACCACATCATTACGCTGCACAGCAAGATCCATGTGCGCGTAACGAAAAAGGATGCAAAGAATAAAGAGATCACCGGCAACATCGAGACGACGCTCGGACGCCTTCTCTTCAACGAGATCCTTCCGCAGGATCTGGGCTTTGTCGACAGAAGCGTTCCGGAGAACTTCCTGAAGCCGGAGATCGACTTCCTCGTCAAGAAGGGACATTTAAAAGACATCCTGCAGCGCATCATCGACAAGCACGGAACCTTCAAGACGGCAGAAGTTCTCGACCTGATCAAGGCGATCGGATACAAGTATTCGACCATCGCGGCGATGACGGTCTCGATCGCCGACATCACCGTGCCGCCGCAGAAGAAGGAACTTCTGGAACAGGCACAGAAGACCGTTGACCAGGTCTCCAAGGACTTCCGCAGAGGTCTCGTGACCGAAGAGGAACGCTACAGAAGCGTTGTCAATACCTGGATCGACATCGACAAACAGCTGACCGACGTTCTGATCGAAAGCCTGGATCAGTACAACAACATCTTCATGATGTCCGACTCCGGCGCCCGCGGTTCCAACCAGCAGATCAAGCAGCTGGCCGGCATGCGCGGACTGATGGCGGACACGACCGGCCGTACCATCGAGCTGCCGATCAAGTCCAACTTCCGTGAAGGTCTGGACGTTCTGGAATACTTCATGTCGGCACACGGCGCGAGAAAAGGTCTGTCCGATACGGCTCTTCGTACCGCTGACTCCGGATACCTGACCCGCCGTATGGTCGACGTTTCGCAGGAACTGATCATCCGCGAAACAGACTGTGCCGAAGGCATGGACGAGATCCCCGGCTCCGTCGTCAAGGCGTTCGTCATCAAGACGACGCATGCGGACGGAACACCCGGCGGAGATGAAAGCATCGAATCTTTACAGGACCGTATCGTGGGCCGTGTCGCCTGCGAGGACGTCGTCGATAAGAAAGGCAATGTCCTGGTAAAGAGAAACCATATGATCACGCCGAGCCGCGCCCGCGACATCCTGGAGAAGGGTGTGAACGAAAAGGGCAAGCCGCTTGAAGGCGTGAAGATTCGTACGATCCTGACCTGCCGCTCGCACCTCGGCATCTGCGCGAAGTGCTACGGCGCCAACATGGCGACCGGCGAGATGGTGCAGGTCGGTGAAGCAGTCGGCATCATCGCGGCACAGTCCATCGGAGAACCCGGTACACAGCTCACCATGCGTACCTTCCATACCGGCGGTGTCGCGGGCGGCGATATCACACAGGGTCTTCCCCGTGTCGAGGAGCTGTTTGAAGCGCGTAAGCCCAAGGGACTTGCGATCATTGCGGAATTCGGCGGCAAGATCTCTATCAAGGACTCCAAGAAGAGCAGAGAGGTGGTCGTCACCAACAAGGAGATCGGTGAAACGAAAGCGTATCCGATCCCGTACGGTTCCCGCATCAGCGTTTCCGAGGGTCAGATCATCGAAGCCGGTGACGAACTCACGGAAGGCAGCGTCAACCCGCACGATCTCTTAAAGATCAAGGGCATCGAATCCGTGCAGAACTATCTGCTGCGTGAAGTACAGCGTGTGTACAGACTGCAGGGTGTTGACATCTGCGACAAGCACATCGAAGTGATCGTGCGCCAGATGCTCAAGAAGGTTCGCGTGGAAGAACCGGGCGATACCGGATTCCTGCCGGGCGCGCTCATCGACTTCCTGGATTACGAAGACAGGAATGCCGAGATGGAGAAGGAAGGCAGGACTCCCGCAACAGGCAGCCGCATCATCTTAGGTATCACGAAGTCGGCGCTGGCGACCAATTCGTTCCTGTCGGCGGCATCCTTCCAGGAGACCACCAAGGTCCTGACGGAGGCTGCCATCAACGGTAAGATCGATCGCCTGATCGGTCTGAAGGAGAATGTGATCATCGGTAAGCTGATCCCTGCGGGAACCGGTATGAAACGCTACCGCGATGTACA
>JAGAHC010000101.1 GCA_017627275.1 Lachnospiraceae bacterium | reverse complement strand
GAGATCGGTTCCTTCCATAACAGAACCAACGTCTCCGACATCACGATCGAGAAAAGGACCGTGGACGGCAAAGCCGGGAAGTTCAAGGTACATGTGAAATTCGACAACGGATTTACGCCGAGATATGTCGTGTACTCTCCCGCCAGCACTGCCGCATTCAGCCAGGTGGGCGGCGAGGAAGGTACATGGGAATTCACCATCGAGGAAGGACAGCGTCTGACCATTAAGGATGTGCCGCTCTATACGACCTATACCATCAGCGAGCCGGCGCAGGCAAACGGCTGGGAACTTGTGTCCATAGCGGATAAGGACGGAAATACTTCCACGGACAAGCAGCAGAAAAAAAAGATAACCACAAGAACGCCGGACGGACAGGCATTTAACCCGGATTACGTGCATACCGTTACCAACCGCTTTACGGAGGTACTTTTGGATAAGGTGGTCGCGAAGGGCGATCAGAAAAAGAAGTTCGATTTTACCGTACAGGTGACGGCGCAGGGTCTGGAGGCCGGAGAAGAAATAACCTATGGTTGGATGAATGAAGAGGACAGCCGCGCATTCTTTCAGGCACAGGCAGATGCGAACGGTGCGGCCGTCGGCACGATGACCGTGCAGTTGGCGCACGGAGAGGATATCGCGCTCGTTGTACCGTATGGCGCGCAGGTGGACATCACAGAGACAAACGGTGTGTATGATGTCGCCTGGAAGATCGGAGGCGGGGCATCCGGAAACACATCGAAAGCCGATACGGTGCAGGCGAACAAGGATAAACAGACGATCACCTTCACCAATACGCTGGAGCTTGTGCCGGAGACGACAACCAGAAAAGTGACGAGAACCATCACGTATACGGAGAAGACACCGGAGGGTACAACGGTTGCGGTCACAAAGAAACAGACGGTCAGCCTGAAAAAAACCATCTATAAAGGGAAAGACGGGAATTATTTTGATGAGGACGGGAACCGGATTTCCGGCTTTGACGACATCCCGTGGAAGATCGACGACAGCGTCGCGGAGA
Source organism: Lachnospiraceae bacterium (assembly GCA_017627275.1). Lineage (GTDB taxonomy): Bacteria > Bacillota > Clostridia > Lachnospirales > Lachnospiraceae > CAG-791. Next base: position 36,484 of record JAGAHC010000101.1, on the reverse strand, counting down.
ATGATACCGGCGCGGTCACTTCGCCGGATCATAAGGATAAAGCGTCCGGATGGAACCCGGATATCACTGTGGTCGGCGCATGGGAGATTGATCTGAACGACCCGAAGGATGAAGTGATTCACGTGATTTACACACAGAAAAAAGAAGAGAAGCCGGCGCCGGACAAACCGTCGAAACCGTCCGCTCCGCAAACGGTAACCGGATGGGAGCCGATCCCGGGGACAGAGCCGGTTGCGGCGCCGCCCGCGCAGGAGAATCCCGCTGCCGCGGCGACAGGGGATGACAGCCTTATGTTGTGGTGGGGTCTTTCCCTTGCCGTATCAACGATGACGATGCTTGTATACGGTGTGAAGAAGCGTGGGAGCAAAGAAGGATAGGACAAAGGCGCGCATGCAGGCATAGGATGAAGGGCGGGGGATTTGACAAAAACAGGCAAGTTGTCTATACTTTCCTTTGCATCTTACATGCGTGCGGTCATAGCTCAGCTGGGATGAGCGTCTGCTTGACGTGCAGGAGGTCACAGGTTCGATCCCTGTTGGCCGCAGAAGAGGTCTCGATATTCGAGACCTCTTTTCATGAAAAAGTTGGCATGACTGGATTACTTACGTAACGGCATTTTTGGAAGGCAGAAGCAGTTTATGACCATTACCCTATCTTCTCTGGTATATGCAATTACAGTCGGGATTCTGTTCTATACACTTCGCGGGGAACTCCGCGTGCCGCTTCTTACGCTGGCAAGCGTCGGATATGCTTTTTTTCTGAACAGAAAGGCCGGATTCATACTGTTGATTACGATTCTGCTGACCTGGCTGATCGGACTTCTGATCGGCACGCTCCGGCGAAAGAACAGGCGCAAGGCGCTTTTTGCAGTAACCGGGATCGGGGTGGCACTCGCAGCGCTTACGCTTGTCCTTTTAAAATATCTGCCCGGCATCCTGGAAGGACGGGGCGTGACCGAGGGACCGTTTGTCCGGCTTATTGTTCCGATCGGATTTTCATTCTATATTTTTCAGACGATCAGTTACTTTACGGATCTTTCCAGAGGGGACGCCGCACCGATGCGCAATCCCTTTCATCTGGCACTTTATCTTGCGTGGTTTCCGCGTTTTATCAGCGGGCCGATCGAGCGGGCAAACCCTTTTGCGGAGGAACTGAACGGGATTATGCGGGTACGGCTGCGGGATGCGCAGCGGTGGAAGCAGGTCCTTCATTTTCTGACGATCGGCGTCTTTATGAAACTTGTGATAGCCGACCGGCTCGGGATTGTCGTGGATTATCTGTTTGAGCACCATATCGGATTCGGCGCGACGTTCCTTCTGCTCGGAATACTGTTTTACACCATCCAGATTTACTGTGACTTTGCCGGGTATTCCTATGTGGCGCTCGGACTCTCGCTTGCGTTCGGTATTCGTCTGACCGAAAACTTTCTGATGCCGTATTGTTCCGCGAATATCACGGAGTTCTGGCGCAGATGGCATCGCTCGCTCAGTACGTGGCTGAAGGATTATCTGTACATCCCGCTCGGAGGCAACCGTCTCGGAACGGGAAGGAAGATTCTGAACACAATGATTGTTTTTGTAATCTGTGGCGCGTGGCACGGTTACGGATGGACTTTCATCATTTGGGGAGCGCTGCACGGCGTCTACTCCGCCGTGGACGCCCTGTTCCGCGAGAAAGGGATTCGATGGATTCGAAGCGGCATATCCGGCCGCATTCTGACTTTTCTTGCGGTTGCCTTTGCATGGATCTTTTTCCGCGCAGATTCGCTTGCCACGGTGAAAGGGTATTTGCAGACTATGGCGGAACAGGGACTCAGACTGCATTCGTTTGCGGCAGAAGCGGAGGTGCTGCACCTGGGACCGGTTGAATGGTCTGTGATTGCGCTGTCTGTCCTGACGGTGCTGCTGCTGGACGCGTTCGCGTACAGAAAACGGATGAGCGTCCCGAAGATGACGGCGCAGATGCGCCCTGTTTTTCGCTACATTTTGCTGTTCGTGCTTCTTTCCGCGACAATCATCTTCGGCATGTACGGTCCGGCCTATGACAGCAATCCGATGATTTATATGCAGTTTTAGAGGCAGTTTTCAAATGAAGAGCATCAAAATCATTCAAAAAAAATGGCTCCTTATCCTGTTTCTCGTTCTGTTTATCGTGGCGTACCGCGGCTATGACCGCGTGCTCAGCACAAAGACGGCGCACGGGATCAGGCAGGCCCGTGACATGTATGCGCAGCCGAAAGACACGATCGATGTGGTTTTTATGGGTTCAAGCCACATCCACTGCAATGTCAATACGGCGCTGCTGTGGCAGGAGTACGGGATTGCGGGGTACGACTACAGCGCTGCGGAGCAACCGCTGTGGATCACCTATCATTATCTGAAGGAAATCTGCAAGTATCAGAGTCCGAAACTGGTCGTGCTGGATCTGTACGCACCGGCCCGTTTCAAAGAGGACTACCAATACCAGTGGCTGAGCGACAATCTGAACGGCATGCGGTTTTCTTTCAATAAACTGCAGATGCTTTTTGCAAGCTGCGAACCGAAACAGATTTGGAATTATTTTCCGGCGATGGCGACCTATCACATGCGGTATCAGGATTTAAATGAGGAAGACTGGGAGTATCTGACGATGAGCAAAAACGAACGTGCCGCATTCAAGGGATTCACGCCCTACTTTGCCGTCGTGCCGCAGGAGGAACCGGAACTTAAAGAAAAACTCGCCGGCGGGATCACGGTAAAATCAGAAACGTATCTGCAGAAGATTATCAGTTATACCAAAGAACACGGGATCGATCTGTTTCTCATTGTGACGCCGTATATCACAACAGACGATGATGAGAAGGTCTATAATCGCGTCAAAGAGATTGCGGAAAAGAACAGCCTGGAATTCAACAGTACAAACTATGATTATTCCGAGATGGGTCTGGTTTTTGAAACGGATTTTCATGATTATTCTCATTTAAATCTTCTGGGCAGCAATAAATTCACCGATTATCTCGGCAAGGAATTGCTGCAGCGTTACGACCTGCCGGATCACCGTGGAGATGCGCGCTGGGAATCCTGGGATCGGCATGTGGAAGCCATTGATCAGGAGATCGAAGAGGTGCTGAAAAAACAAAGGGGCTTCTGATTCTTCCAAAGTTTCTTTTCTTATGATATGATGGAAATTCCAGACTAAAACAAAAAGGAGGGAATCAGGATGCAAAAGTATGAGTGCGATCCCTGCGGATTCGTCTACGATCCGGAGATCGGCGATCCGGAGCATGGGATTGAGCCGGGCACGGCTTTTGAAGACCTGCCGGAAGATTGGGAGTGTCCGATCTGCGGTGTCGGCAAAGACATGTTTAAAGCGGTCGAATAAGATCAGCAACAATTATTTATTTTATAGAAGGGAGAATAGTATGAAAAAGGTAATTAGTCTGCTGCTTGCATCTTTGCTTGCGGCGTCCCTGGTAGCCTGCGGCTCTTCTTCGGGCGGCGCTTCCATCGAACAGGTGGAGTCCGCGGAAGAAGCGGTTGAGGAAGCGGCAGAAACCGCTGAAGAGGCGACGGAAGCGGTTGCAGAGGAGGCCGAAGGCGAAGACTTCCACATCGGTATCGTTACCGGTTCTGTTTCTCAGTCCGAAGACGATCGCCGCGGTGCGGAAGCGTTCCAGGAGATGTACGGAGAGGATCGCGTGACACTCGCCATCTATCCGGACAACTTCACGGAAGAGTTAGAGACCACCATCCAGACCATCGTAAATCTCTCCGATGATCCGGATATGAAGGCCATCATCGTGAACCAGGCGATTCCCGGCACGACCGAGGCATTCCGCCAGATCAAGGAAAGACGCCCCGACATCATCTGCATCGCCGGGGAAGCACATGAGGATCTTCCGGAGATCGGTTCCGCGGCGGATCTGGTCGTCAACAACGACTTCGTCGCGCGCGGCTATCTGATGATCCGTACGGCGCACGAACTGGGATGCGATACGTTCGTCCACATTTCCTTCCCTCGTCATCTGTCTTATGAGACGATGAGCCGTCGTGTCGCCATCATGAAGGAAGCCTGCGAAGAGTTTGGTATGAGTTTTGAGATGGAGACCGCGCCCGATCCGACGACCGACGTCGGCGTACCGGGGGCACAGGCTTACATCTTAGAGCATGTTCCGGAGTGGGTGGAGAAATACGGCACCAATTCCGCGTACTTCTGTACGAACGACGCGCATACCGAGCCGCTCTTAAAGCAGCTCCTCGAGTATGGCGGATACTTCATCGAAGCGGATCTTCCGAGCCCGCTCATGGGATATCCTGGAGCACTCGGCTTAGACCTCACCGAGGAAGCCGGCGACTTTGAAAAGATCCTTGCGAAAGTCGAAGAAGCGGTCGTCGAAAAAGGCGGCGAGGGACGGTTCGGCACATGGGCGTTCTCCTATGGCTATACGGTTTCCGCGGGTCTTGCGCAGCACGCGATGAACGTCGTGAACGGCGAGAGCGAACTGCAGGACATTGATGACATCGCTTCCGCGTATTCGGTATTCTCTCCCGGCGCGAACTGGAACGGTTCCAACTACACGAACGTAGAGACCGGCGTCAAGAGTGACAATACCTTCCTGATTTACCAGGACACCTACATCATGGGCGCTCCCGGCTACTACATGGGATCCACGGAAGTAGAAGTTCCGGAAAAATATTTCACTGTAAAATAATCTGATTTCCAAGGACTGCCCTGGGCGGGACATCCGCTCAGGGCAGTTTAAAGATGTAACGGTTGCTTTGCGCAACGATTTTTTTTAGGAATCAACGATGGATAATCAAAACAACACACTTCTTGAGATGAAAAGTATCCGGAAGGATTTTTTCGGCAATCAGGTTCTTACGGACATTAACCTCTCTCTCCGGGAAGGAGAGGTATTGGGGCTGGTCGGTGAGAACGGAGCCGGCAAGTCAACGCTGATGAAGATTCTGTTCGGCGCGACAGACATCACGGAGACCGGAGGATATGACGGCGAGATTTTCCTGAACGGGGAGAAGGTCTCCTTTACGACGCCGTTCGACGCCATTGCTGCGGGAATCGGCATGGTGCATCAGGAATTCTCCCTGATTCCGGGATTTGAGGCGACGGAGAATATTCTTTTAAACAGGGAGCCGAAAAAGACCAACGTCATCGCGGAGATTTTCGGGGAGCGCCTGGATCAGTTGAACCGTAGCGAGATGGAGGAGAAGGCGGCGCAGGCCATCGAAAAGATGGGTGTGAAAATCGACCAGCGCATGCGCATCAGTGAAATGCCGGTCGGTCACAAGCAGTTCACGGAGATTGCGCGCGAGCTTTCCAAAGACCAGTTAAAACTGCTTATTCTGGATGAGCCGACGGCAGTTCTGACAGAAAAAGAGGCGGAGGCGCTGCTGGACTCGATCCGCGGCATGTCCGCGCGCGGCATCGCCGTTATCTTTATCACACACAGACTGCAGGAGATTCTTTCCGTCTGCAATACGGTTGCCGTTATGCGCGACGGCGTGCTCGTGGAGACGGTTCCCGCGAAAGATACCAATGTTACGGAAATTACGAAGTGGATGGTGGGCCGTACGGTCGAAGAGACTGCCGCTTCCACGGATGTACATACAGACGAGCATCAAAACACAATCCTGAAGATCGAACATCTTTGGGTCGATATGCCGGGCGAAACGGTCCGGGATGTCAATCTGGAAGTCAAAGAGGGAGAGATCTTAGGCATCGGGGGGCTTGCCGGACAGGGGAAACTCGGGATCCCGAACGGCATCATGGGGCTGTACAACGCCGGCGGCCAAGTAACCTTCGAGGGCAGGGAGATTCCGCTCAACAGCCCGCGCAAGTGTCTGGATTCCGCGTTTGCCTTCGTGTCGGAGGACCGACGCGGTGTTGGACTTCTTTTGGACGAGTCTCTGGAATGGAATGTCGCCTTTCCGGCGATGCAGATTCAGAACAAGTATCTGAAGCGTTACGCGGGCGGTCTGATCAAATGGAGAGATGAAGCGGCCATTCGTGCCGTTACGGAAAAGTATATCGACGAACTGCAGATTCGCTGCACGAGTTCCAAACAGAACGCGAAGGAACTCTCCGGTGGCAATCAGCAAAAAGTCTGTCTCGCGAAGGCTTTCGCTCTGGAGCCGAAGATGCTCTTTGTCTCGGAGCCGACCCGCGGGATTGACGTCGGCGCAAAAGCCCTGGTGCTGGATGCGCTGAAGAAATTCAACCGCGAAAGCGGCGTGACCGTCGTAATGGTTTCCTCCGAACTCGAGGAACTGCGCAGGACTTGTGACCGTATCGCCATTGTTTCCGGCGGACGGATCGCGGGGATCCTTCCGGCGTCGTCTTCGGTGGAAGAACTGGGTGCGCTGATGCTCAGTCAGGTCGTCTGAGGAGGGGAGATCGCATGAAAGAAAAACTACAGGCATTCTTTAAAAGTTTCGGACTTCCCAGACTGATTATCGCGGGATTTCTGCTCTTGCTGCTGATTCTGGCGCCCTTTGTCGGCGCGGATCTGCCGACACAGATATCCAACATCATCAACCGGTTCAGCTGGAACGGGATTCTGGTGTTAGCCATGGTGCCGATGGTGCATTCGGGGTGCGGATTGAATTTCGGCCTGCCGCTCGGAATCATTTCCGGCCTCCTCGGCGCGACGCTTTCGATCGAATTGGGATTTACGGGCAGACTTTCCTTTTTTGCGGCGATTCTGATCGCTACGCCGTTTGCGCTGATTCTCGGCGCAGGGTACGGGTTTTTGCTGAACAAAATCAAGGGGGGAGAGATGATGATTGCGACGTATGTCGGATTCTCTTCCGTTTCCTTTATGTGTATGATGTGGCTGTTGCTTCCGTATCACAGTCCGAACATGGTCTGGGGCTATGCGGGAAAGGGTCTGCGTACCACGATCTCGTTGGAGGGCTATTATAACCAGGCGCTGGCCGGCATCCTGCCGATTAAGATCGGGAATATCCTGATTCCGACGGGGACACTCCTGTTTTTTGCGCTCCTTGCATTCGGGATTTGGGCATTCCTGCATACGAAGACCGGCACGGCCATGACAGCGGTCGGATCGAACCCTGCGTTTGCGCGGGCGGCAGGCATCAACGTAGACGGCATCCGCCTTTTGTCCGTCGTCATGAGCACATGGCTTGCGGCGGTCGGGATTCTTGTATATGAGCAGGGCTTCGGATTCATTCAATTGTATATGGCACCCTTCTATATGGCGTTGCCGGCGGTCTCGGCGATTCTGATCGGCGGCGCGAGCGTCAACAAGGCAAGCATCGTAAACGTCATTGTCGGAACAATCCTGTTTCAGGGGATCGTTACGATGACGCCGACGGTCATGAACAATGCGATTCATATGGATATGAGTGAGATCATCCGCATCATCGCCTCGATGGGCATGATCCTCTTTGCACTGACCAGAAAGACGGAGGCGACCAGATGAATAAGAAAATCGATTTCAGAGAAGTATTGCAAAGAAGTCTCGTGCCGATCATGTTCATCGTGATCTGCGCGATCGGCATTCCGCTGTCCGGGCTGTCTGTCGGGTATCTCGCGAACGAGATCATGACCCGTATGGGAAGAAATATCTTCCTGATTCTGTCGCTTCTCATTCCGATTATGGCCGGTATGGGCTTAAACTTCGGCATGACGCTCGGCGCCATGGCGGGGGAGATCGCGCTGATTCTTGTCTGCGACTGGCAGATTGTAGGGATTCCGGCAATGGTGCTTGCGGCGATCATCTCCGTTCCGATTTCCATCGCGCTCGGTGTGTTCTGCGGCAGCATCTTAAACCAGGCCAAGGGCCGTGAGATGATTACCAGTTACATTATGAGTTTCTTCATCAACGGGATTTATCAGTTGGTGGTGCTGTATATGATGGGGAGCATCATTCCGATCAGGCACGGCTCCATCAAACTGCCGCGCGGGTACGGCATCCGCAATACGGTTTCGCTTCTGTCCATGCGGCAGAAACTGGATAACCTCATTCCGCTGACTGTGGGCGGCGTCAAGATTCCGGTCGCAACGTTTCTTGTAATCCTTGTCATGTGCCTGTTCATCGTATGGTTCCGCCGAACGAAACTCGGCCAGGACATGCGCGCGGTTGGCCAGGACATGGGCGTAGCCAGGGATGCAGGCATCAATGTGGAGCGAACCCGTATTATTTCCATCGTGATTTCCACGGTGCTTGCGGGATTTGGGATGATTATTTATCTGCAGAATATGGGGAACATCGCGACTTACAGTTCCCATTCGCAGATCGGCATGTTTTGCATCGCGGCGCTTCTGGTCGGCGGCGCATCTGTCGACAAAGCGTCCATCGGCAATGTGTTCCTGGGCGTCATCCTGTTTCACACGATGTTCATCGTGGCGCCGAAAGCAGGCGCGACCATCACCGGAGACTCCATGATCGGTGAGTACTTCCGCGTCTTTGTCTCCTACGCGGTCATCACCATTGCGCTTGTCATGTATGAGACGAGCAAACGCAGAAAGAAAAAGGCCGCGGGCCGGGAACTGCAGGATTTGCAGGGACACGGCGGAGATGATTTGCGTACGGCGGATCTCGGGACGCTTTGACATTTTTTGAAGAAACGGATTTGCAAACGAAAAGGGAAAGACCATGAATAAAGGCAGGAAATGGATTTTCAGAATCGGTGCGCTCGCCATTGTGCTGGCGGTGGCAGCTGTGATGTTCGTCATCGGCAGAGGACATACGGTGTATTTTGACAATCGGGAACTTGCGTATAACGGCAAGACCGTGGCGGCGCCGTACAAGATCGTCGTGAGTGTGGACGGTGAACAGGTGGCGAAACTCTATGACAAGGAACGCGGCATGACCGATACCATGGGACAGAAATTCTCCATGGTCGTCAGGATTACGCAGGAGAAGGGCGGCGAAGAGAAAACCAGCGCCGTGTCCATGAATCTTCCGTATAACATGGACGGCATCATCCTGAATATTCCCGCCATGATGGCAGGACTCCCCGAAGAAGCCTATCTTACCGAGTTTATTCAAGCCCCGACGGAAGAGCCGGAAGAAGAGCCCGCAGAAGGTGAAGACGATATGATGGGCGAGGAAGAATTGCTGACGGACGTGTAAGATTCTCAGGCAGTTTAGCTGACAGAATCATTACGAGAGGAACCGTTTTTTCGGAAAAGCGGTTCCTTTTTAGTTGTGTTTTTTACTACTAAATTTTCTTTTTGTCGGATGGTTTTTGTTAAAGTTACACAATAAACTGAGCATATACAGTTTTATTTTTAGATGGGAGGAATAACGATGAAAAGATTACTTGCATTATCCTTGATTGCCTGTATGCTTGTCGGGTGCGGAGCGGCAGGCAGCAGCGAACCGGCACAGTCGCAGCAGGAGGCGTCTGCAGAGCAGGAGACTTCTGACGGCGAAAGCGATACCCTTGTGCTGTACACAGCGCGCGCAGAGAGCCTGAACAATGCCGTGATCGAGAACTTCCAGGCGGACACGGGCATTAAGGTTGAAATCGTCACCGGCAGCACCGGCGAAGTGGTCAAAAGAGTCCAGTCTGAGGCAGCCAATCCGCAGGGCGACGTACTGTGGGCCGGATCCGAGGCGCAGCTTGCCGAGTATGTCGACTATCTGGAGAGTTATGTTTCTCCGGAAGACGAAAACATGTTGTACAAGAATACCTCCGGCTATTTCTCCAATGCGTTCTGCGATCCCACGGTGTTTATTGTCAACAATGAACTGGCGGAAGGGATGAAAATCGAAGGATTTGAAGATTTGCTGAATCCTGCCCTGAAGGGGAAGATTGCCTATGGCGATCCGGTGAATTCCTCCAGCGCGTTTCAGTGCCTGATCGCCGCGCTTTACGATATGGGCGACGGGGATCCGATGTCTGATGCCGCGTGGGATTGGGTGGAGAAGTTTATCGCCAACCTGGACGGCGTTTCGTTGGATTCTTCTTCCAAAGTTTATAAAGGAACCGCGGAGGGAGAGTATGTGGTCGGTCTGATCTGGGAAGATCCGGTTGCGGACTATGTCAGACAGGGCGTCGATGTCAGAGTCGTTTTCCCGGAAGAGGGTGCGTTGATGCCCGGGATGTCCGTTTCCGTGATCAAGGGAGCGCCCAACATGGAAAACGCAAAGAAATTTGTGGACTATATGCTTTCCGAGAAGTGCCAGAGTTATGTCGGGGAAAACCTGACGGTACGGCCGCTCCGCGACGGGGCAAACCTCAATGAGTTTCTCAAGCCGTGGTCCGAGATCACGATCTGCGAAACCTATGATGACGCCTGGGTCCAGGAGAACAAGACACTGGTTACGGAGAAGTATACGGAGTATCTTGAGAATTCGATGCAGTAAAAGAACTGGTTTATGTCAGGCAAAGAGGTCTGCGGCTGTAGGCCGCAGACCTCTTTCTGTCGGTACAGAAAAAGGGAGATAGTATATGAGTGTTTCCATCACAATCGACAATGCCGTAAAGCGTTTCGGAAAAGATACCATCATCAACGGGCTTTCTCTGGATATTCGCCCGGGAGAGTTTTTCACTCTGCTTGGCCCGTCCGGATGCGGCAAAACGACGCTTTTGCGAATGATTATCGGATTTAATACGATCGAAGGAGGCGTTTTTAAAATCGGAGAACAGATCATCAACGACATCCCGACGAACAAAAGGAACATCGGCATGGTTTTTCAGAATTATGCGGTTTTTCCGCACATGAACGTGTTTGACAATGTGGCGTTCGGCCTGAAAAACAGGAAAATGCCGAAACGGGAGATCGAGAAGAAGGTCGACAACATTCTGAAGGTGGTCAAGATCGATCACCTGAAAGACAGAATGCCCGCCAAACTTTCCGGCGGACAGCAGCAGCGTGTGGCGCTTGCGCGTGCCATTGTTATCGAGCCGCAGGTGCTTTTGATGGATGAACCGCTGTCCAACCTGGATGCGAAACTTCGTGTGGAAATGAGAAACGCGATCAAGAATATCCAAAAGGAAATCGGCATTACGACGGTATACGTGACACACGACCAGGAGGAGGCACTTGCGGTTTCCGATCGCATTGCGGTCATGAACGGCGGTGTGATTCAGCAGATCGATGTTCCTTCGCGCATCTACCAGCGTCCGGCCAATCGATTCGTATCTCATTTTATCGGCCTGTCCAATTTCCTGCAGGTGACGATTCGACAGGAGGCGGACGGAAGACATATCCGGTTTGAAGGATGCGATTACGATGTCCTCCTGGAGCCGTTGCGGGAAGAGGCAAAAGATGGGGAAAAGGCGCTTTGCGCTGTTCGCCCGGAGGAGTTCGTGATTCATACTGACGGAACAAAGGGCATCCCCGCGACAATCCGCAGTGCGGTTTTCCTGGGTACGGCAACGCATTATTTTCTGTCAACGGCGGAAGGCCATGAGATTGAGGCCATTCAGGACAGCGAAGCATGGGAGATTCTTCCGGAAGGCCGGGAAGTCACGTTGAGTGTCAAGGCCTCCAAGATCAATCTCTTTGATGAGAACGGAGAGAGATCCTTTATTGTCCGGGAGGAAGAGAGATGAGATATGCCGGAGAGAAGAAGTTCAATCTGTGGACGGCGCTGACGCTGATTCTGCTTGCCGGATTTTTGGTGTTCGTGATCTATCCGATCGCGATGCTGATTCTGCGAAGCTTGTATGCGGACGGGGTCGTGGATCTGAGTTATTTCGGAAAGTTCTTTTCCAGAAAGTACTATTGGAGCACGCTGGTGAACAGTTTTCAGGTAACGATCGTCTCGACGGTCATCGCCACATTGATCGCGGTTCCGATGGCCTATGTGCTGCGTGGCGTAAAGATCAAAGGCGCCGGATTCCTGAACATTCTGATTGTTATGTCCTATCTGTCGCCGCCGTTCATCGGCGCCTATGCGTGGATTCAACTTCTGGGACGCAACGGGTTATTCACCAATATCGTCAACCGCCTCTTTCATGTTCGCTTCATGGGGCTGTACGGCTTCGGCGGGATCGTGCTGGTTTTTTCCCTGCAGTCCTTCCCGCTCATCTATATGTATGTATCGGGAGCGCTCAAGAATCTGGATAACTCGTTAAACGAAGCGGCGGAAATGCTCGGGTGCAACGCGGTGCAACGCGTGACAAAGATCATTTTTCCGTTGGTGATGCCTTCGCTTCTTGCGGGTGTACTCATGGTGTTTATGCGGGTTTTCTCCGACTTCGGCACACCGATGACCATCGGTGAAGGATATAAGACATTTCCTTCCATGCTGTACACGCAGTTTATGGGGGAAGTCAGCACGAACGAAGGGTTTGCGGCCTCCCTGTGCGTGATTGTCATCCTGATCGCACTGATGCTGTTTTTTGTCCAGAAGGCGCTGGGGGCGCATTTCTCATACTCCATGACGGCACTCAAGCCGATGGAAGCGATGGAAGTGAAGGGCGGCAGAAAAGTCGGCGCGTACGTCTTTACATACTTTGTGACGGGGGTCGCGGCACTCCCGCAGATCACGGTCATTGTGACCAGTTTCATGAAAACCATCAGCGGATCTCTCTTTACCGGAGAGTTTACCCTGGAGAACTATTACAATATCCTGGCGAAAAACAACACGGCGGCGATTACGAATACCTATCTGTTCGGACTGATCGCAATCGTTATCGTGGTCGTGGCCGGCATCCTGATCTCTTATTTGAGCGTACGAAAGAGGAGCGTTCTCACAGGGATTCTGGATACGTTGACCATGTTTCCGTATATTGTGCCGGGATCGGTGCTCGGGATCGCGTTTCTTTATGCGTTTAACGGCGCGCCGTTTTTCTTGGGCGGCACGGCGTTGATCATGATCGTGGCGCTTTCCATCCGTCGGATGCCCTATACCATTCGCTCCAGTACGGCCATCATTGGACAGATCTCGCCGAGCATCGAGGAAGCGGCGATTTCTCTGGGCGCATCACAGTGGAAAACGTTTCTTACCGTTACGGTGCCCATGATGCTGCCGGGGGTTCTTGCGGGGGCAATCATGAGTTGGATCACGCTGATCAGCGAACTGAGTTCCTCTGTGATACTATATACCAGTAGAACGATGACCCTGACGGTTGCGATTTACTCGGAAGTCATTCGGAGCAATTTCGGAAACGCCGCGGCCTATTCTACGATTCTGACGGTTACGAGCATCCTTTCATTGCTGCTGTTCTTTAAGTTTTCCGGAGGAAGGGATATCAGCGTCTGATGCGCAACTATAAAGAGTATTTGAGAAAATCGTTTATCCAGTACGCCATGGTTTTGTTTTCAGCCATGGCTTTACTGGTGCTTGTTTTTTTCCTGCTCAATTATTATGTTACGGTGCTGAAACAGAATGAAACGGCCAATCGGGAGGTGACGGAAGTCTTTGATGCGGAGGTCCGGCGCTTTCTTGAAGAGGCCGAATCGCTTTCGGAAAAGGAAGCCTGCACGGAACTGTTACAAGAAGGGACTTCGGATGCGAAGGCGACGATCAGCAGAGAACTTTACGCGTTTTCCAACGACGGAGCGATTCGCGCCCGGTTCCTGGTGATGCGCCGGTCGGGAGAAATCCTGCTGAGCAATTATACAAAAGGCAACCAGCAGATTTTTGCGGAATCGCTTTTTGTAAAACGCATTTTCTCCCGTGCCGCCGATATGAAAGGGGAGACGCTTACGCTTCTGTGTGACATTGATTTTACAAACGACCAGAGAAGCGCCTACAGTTTCGCAAGACCGGTAGCGGATGAAACGGGAGAGACGGCGGGATTTCTTTTTCTCAATATGCGGACAGACGATCTTGAATCGATGGCAGACAGGATGAACAGTGAAGTGATGCTGTTGGACCGTTATCATAATGCCATTTTTGCATCGCTTGGACTGCCGGACGATCCGGGAGACAAGCTTCCGACCAGGCGCTTTACGCAGGAAATTGACAGGAACGGAATCTACGAGATCAACGGCGTCACCATGTATGTGCGTCGTACGCATCTGGCGGCATGGGACGTTGATGTTTTCACCTTGACTTCGATCGAACACCAGTTGGATATGTACCGGATGGCGGCGATCTTTTTCCTGTTGACGCTCATCGCGCTTTTGATTCTGATGATGCTGATGACAAGACTTTATACGGAACTGAATGAGCGCGGCGTGGGCGATCTGATGCGCGATCTGGAAATCAAGAATCTTGAAGAACAGTTTAACCCGCACTTTGTTTTCAATGTGATGGAGAGCGTGTATTTTCAGATCGATGAGGATCCGAAAAAGGCACAGGAAATGCTGATGGCGTTCTCCACACTGATGCGTTATACCATCAATCACGGACACAGCAAGGTGCGGTTGGAGACGGATATCGACTACCTGAATGATTTTCTGATGCTGCAGAAGATTCGCTACAACAATCTGCTGGCGTATCGTTTTTTGATTCCGGACGAACTGCTGGACTGCATGGTGCCGAAACTCCTCATCCAGCCGATTATCGAGAACAGCATCCGCCACGGCTTTGTGCACGGACAGGCGCTGCACATCGAGATCGCTGCGGAACATACGGGCGGGGAACTGGTCTTTCGGATCCGGGATGACGGAAAGGGGATCCCGCCAGAGCGGCTGCGTGAGATCGAAGAGCGGTTTCGGGCGGAGGTGAGTGATGAGACGGTGAAGCACATCGGGCTGTATCATGTCGAGAAGATGTTGTCGATGCTGTACGGCACACGGTATGGTCTGACTATAGACAGCGCGCCGGGAAAGGGGACAGAGGTGCGTCTGAATATGCCGTACGAGACGGAAGAGGAAGATGTATAAGGTAGTATTGGTGGAGGACGAGGACCTGATTCGCCGCGGATTGAGGTTCCGTATGGATTGGACCGGTGTCGGCTGTGTTGTTGCGGGAGAGGCGTCCTCCGGGGAGGAGGGACTGCGCGTCATTCGTGCCGTTCGCCCCGATATCGTCGTTACGGACATCCGTATGCAGGGGATGAGCGGGATTGAGATGCTGCGGCAGAGCCTCGCGGAGTTTGAGCACAGCGCGATTATTCTAAGCGGTTATACCGACTTTAAGGATGCGCAGGAAGCGATCCGCCTCGGCGTGGTGGAGTATCTGCTCAAGCCGATTGATTTCGACGAACTGCGGGAGTGTATCCTGCGCGTCACCAGGAAGGCGGCAAGGATCGAAACTGACGAGCGGATCAGACGCCTCGAAGGCATTCGCGGGCTGCCGTTGCCGGATCCGAACGGCATCCGCAACGAATACGCAAGAAAGATGCTGGAGTACATTCAGGGACATTACGCGGAGCGGATTTCCATCACCGATCTGGGCGAACTGTACGATGTTTCCAGTACGCACCTGAATGCCAAGTTCAAGGCGGAGACCGGCTATACTTTTCATGACTTTTTAAACTATTACCGCATCAGCAAGGCGATCGAGATGCAAAAGGAGGGGCGGCTCAAACTGTACGAGATCGCCGAGCGTGTCGGCATTTCCGATTACAAGTATTTTAATAAAGTCTACAAAAAATATGTCGGCTGCGCCCCGGCAAAGTTCATGGATGAAGCCGACGAGAACTTTCGCTGATTTTTATAAAGCAGCAAAGCACAAGAAGCAAAGCGTTTCTTGACACGCACAGAGAAATGCGTATACTAAAGAATCATTAAACAAAAGTCTGATAGAGGCGCGGTTGACAAAAGTACTTTTCAGAAAAGGTCGGGAAGCCGAAAGGGAAAGGGGATACCGCCGAGGGCATAGAGAAGTTCCCGCTTTGCTGTGTGCCGGGCCGTCGGAGAAGATCCGGCGGACTGTCGCGGCTACATCTGCCGCGGAGTGCTGTCATGATCTTATAGCACACGGGAAGTTCCGGATCATTGCTTTTCCGAGAAGTGTCAAAGTCATGATAGAAATATCATGGCTTTTTTGTTGCAGTTGCGTGGATTTCCGTGCTTTGTCCTGTCGAGAGGAAAATGAGGCGACGGAATGAGAGCGAAGTTTAAGATGGGGAGGAAAGGGAATGTTTGAAGGAACTTTTTTAACACTGTTGCCGCCGGTCATTGCGATTGCGCTCGCGCTGATCACAAAGGAAGTGTATTCGTCTCTGTTCATCGGGATCGTCTGCGGCGGTCTGCTGTACTCCGGGTTTCATCCGGTCGAGGCGATTGAGCACATCTTTGTGGATGGGATGATCGCACAGCTTTCGGATGCCTGGAACGTCGGCATTTTGATTTTTCTGGTTATCCTGGGCGGCATGGTCATGCTGATGAACCGCGCCGGCGGTTCGGCCGCGTTCGGACGCTGGTCGGTGGAGCATGTGAAAACCAAGGTCGGCGCGGAAGTGGCAACCATTGTGCTGGGGATGTTGATTTTTATTGATGATTATTTCAATTGCCTCACGGTCGGCAGCGTGATGCGTCCGCTCACAGACAAGCACAGCATTTCCCGCGAAAAACTGGCCTATCTGATTGACGCGACCGCGGCGCCGATCTGCATCATCGCGCCGATTTCATCCTGGGCGGCGGCGGTGACGGGGTTTGTAGACGGCGTGAATGGCCTGACACTGTTTATTCGCGCGATTCCGTATAATTTTTACGCGATTTTGACCATCGTGATGATGCTGACCCTTTCTATCGGGAAATTTGACTTCGGTCCGATGGCGCTCGCCGAAAAGAAGATGCTTATGGAAGCAAAGGCTATGCGGCGTGTAGACGGCGATCCGTCCATCACCGGTGCGGAGGATCAGCCGAATCCGCCGGTTTCGGAAAAAGGGAGAGTGATTCATCTCGTTCTGCCGATCCTGGCATTGATCGCCTGCTGCGTTGTCGGGATGATCTACACGGGCGGTTTCTTTGAAGGCGCATCGTTCGTGGACGCGTTTTCGGCTTCCGACGCATCGGTCGGCCTGGTGTATGGCTCGGTCGTAGCGCTCATTTTTACGATCCTGTTTTATCTGGCAACGCGTGTGATGAGTTTCAAAGACTGCATGAACGCGATTCCGGAAGGATTCAAGAGCATGGTGCCTGCAATCCTCATTCTGACCTTTGCCTGGACGTTAAAGGCCATGACGGACTCTCTCGGCGCTGCGGAGTATGTGGCAGGACTTGTCGACAATGTCGCGGAGCGCGGCGCGCTCATGAGCCTGCTTCCGGCGTTTGTTTTTATCATCGCAGTCTTTCTCGCTTTTGCGACCGGCACGAGCTGGGGAACCTTCGGCATTCTCATTCCGATTGTCGTAAAAGTTTTCGGCGGCAATATGGGAAATGAGCTGATGATCATCGCCATCTCCGCCTGCATGGCGGGCGCTGTCTGCGGCGACCATTGCTCGCCAATCTCGGACACCACCATTATGGCGTCAGCCGGTGCGGACTGTGATCACATTCGTCACGTATCGACCCAGTTGCCGTACGCGATTACTGCGGCGGTGCTTTCGTTTATCATGTATGTTGTGACCGGTTTCATCCGCAACTGGATGATCTGCCTGCCGCTCGGCGTCGCCATCACCATCGCGGTGCTCCTTTTCAGGCGGGGCGGGGAGAAGGAAACAACGGCGTAGGACAAAAAAAGTATCCTGTTCCGATGTGACCCGTTCTGTCTTATAATAATAAGGTAGAGCATAGGCAGATTGCCACAACATCACAGACGGAGCAGAATACAGCAATGAAAAAAACAAGGACAGCATCGTATCACACTCGAAGACACATAGAACAGGTAAGCGCCCTGCTGTTAGCAGGTATGCTTGCACTATCCGGGATCCCGGTTCCCGCGGCTTTTCAAGGGAGCCTGATCGGAGGGGCAGGCGGAAAGCTGATCGCCGAAGCAAGGGCAATCGGTGAAAAGAATAAGCAGGCCTGCGATATATGCAGGGATGTGAACGACCCGACCAAGGCGCCCGCGATGAAGGATTACTCCAGTTATGTCGCGGGGATATCGGATTTGGACGATCGCATCGACGGCGTTACATATGACAGCAATGGCTATTCAACGACAGAGATCCAATACGAGAAAGTCATTGATGGCGTATATCGCGGCGGCAACTCCGCTACCGGGCTTCAGGGCGCAGACCTAATAGATGACGACCCCAAAGACTTTGCCAACGTGCTTCCGTACGGCAATACCTACATAGACGCAAGCAAGCTGGCGTGGACGGATGCGACCAGCGGAAACTTCATCGTCGACATTCCGGCGACGAGCCCGTTCAAGTGGGTCGGCGGGGCGAATTACGCAAATGTCCGGGACAAAAACAACCTGTCTCCGGACACGGACCCTATGGAGAACCAAAAGGGCCTTGCGGCAGGCACCCTTCCAACGATATGCTATGTCGGCCGCTTAGATGGCTACCTGTCAAATCCTACGGATCAATCTAAACCAAGCCCTGCGGTTCCATCTCAATCAAGCGGCAATTCCAATACTATCAAAGCCAGCGACCTGGGTCTTGAATATCTCTACCAGCTCACGTATATAGGCGCAGCTACGCTCAAGGACGGCACCAAGGGCAACCTTGTGCTTACCGTCGACAGGGTCGAGATCGAAACGACCCTGACATACGGTAAGGCTCTGGTTCGCATCCAGGAGGCAAACGAGCTGCTTTCCTCCCTCTCCACGACCTACGAAGACGGTTCGGTCATAAATACATCCGCGTATACAGCAAAGACTGCCGAAGAGGTTGAAGCGGCGGTACAGCCGGGCTCCGGCTGGAACCCTTCTCACAGTGTTGACAAGGAGGCCCTTGGTGCCACCGGCGCCATTGTGGACCTTGACATCAAGGTGACCGACGCGGAGGGCTATAAGGCCGCCGGTACGATCTCCTACGCGGCAAGTGATATGGATTTCGAGAACTACCAGGACCTGTGGGGTCGTTCCATGGCGGGCGAAGACCGCTATAAGTTTAACGAAGGCATGCTCATCGTCAGCGGGTCGAAGTCCTATGCCGTGACTCCCTACTACGACCATGCACACGCAGATACCGTAGCGGAGGGGTGGATTCCGGATATCAATGCCGTCCTCACGGGAACGGATGGACCCAAGGCGCCGCTGCGCATTACCAGGCCGAATAACGTCGCGAACAAAGGGAACGGTCCCGCGGACGGGGTTCGCTTTACCGGTTTGGCAGCCGCCGTCGTCAGAGATAAAAACGGCACCTTTGCGAATGCCCTTTTTGCCGCAAACGCAACGGGACCAAACGGCAAGGGGCAGGGCATGATTGTCAGTAAGGGGACGACGCCGAGCGGCGCCACCAACACAAATGTGATCGCAAGAACGAATGACGAAGTAGCGCATGTAGCTGTAAGAAGACAGCTCTACGGGAAGATTCTTGACGCATCCAATCAGCCGGTGCCGGTTGACGAGATAACCCTGCAACAGGCGCTTGCCCATCTGGGCGAAGGCTCGTATTCCACCCGTCGCAATGATGCAGGCGGGCCGAACTCCTTTGATACCGGCTTTGCGGTTTTGCTGGATGCCTCCGGCGCAAAGCTGCGTTGGTCCGGGTCGTGTTCGAACCTGCAGAACGCGTCGACCGTGTTGTTTGACACCACCATCTTTACAGAGGTGGAGGTGACCCACGGCACGGGCGGCGGCATCTACTTCGAGTCATACGAGGTGGGGGATGACTGTGCCGTTACCAGGCTTGAGGGTGTGGCCACCATGGGCAAGGGCCTGGAGGCGGTGGTAACCGTGGTCCCGGAAGACGGCTACCGGGTAAAGACCATCATGGTCGGTGGCGAGGGCCTGTCGAACCCGAAGACCTACGACGTTGAAAACCTGCCGTTTACCGGCAATCAATACGTGGACGATGCAAATGGGCTGACCATCGAGAAGAACGCCGACGGCACCTACGATGTGATATTCAAGAGCGTGACAGATCCGCGCCATGTGCACGCGGACTTCACGGCGGATTACTACTTCTACAAGGTGTGGAAGGGTAAGAAGGAGCCCACCAGCCTGAATATGACCGCCACGCCCTACGCCTTCGTGTTCCAGGATGTCACCATTGCGGACACAAAGTACAAGATAAACAACACGCCGGGCACGGATGCCGAGGGAGCGTATTCTCACAGCCTTACCGGCGGCGGCATCACCTGGTATGTAAGAAACAACGCCGTCACGATAGACGACGGGACGAGTGCAAAAACCTATTATCTGCGCGGCAACACCTTTGTGCACTACGACCGCACGGACCCCGACAACCCGGTTGTCGACGGGACCTACAACATTCGCCTGGACTATGTGCAAAAGGGAGACCCTGTTGCATTTACGGTTGCCAGGGAGGACGCGGAGAATACAGAAGAGACACATGTGCTCCAGGAGATCGATGCGGACGGCTACAAGGTCTGGAGGATCCGTTATCCGTCTGAGGGCTGCACCACCAAGAGCGGCAAGGAATGGAAAAAGCTCGCCATAGAGACGCCCGTCACCGCGCACAACGCGAACCATGTCGAGCGCCTGTATTGGTTCGCGACGGAGGAGGCCCCGGGCTGGTCGCTCGTGGAGTATGACAACGGCACGGCGAAGGCGCCGGGCAGGATTGAATCCTCGGAGGCGAGAAAAGAAGTCTACTACGAGGGCGACAGCGGAGAGCTTTCGGCCTGGGCGTCCGCGTCCACCAAGGACTACAAGCAGGCCGAGGAGGTCATCGAAAGCGCGGCGGACAACGACCACGCCTATATGTCCGTATTCTACAAAAAGGACAACGACACCAATAACAAAAACCTGACCAGGGATACCTGGGGCGGCGAGATCGTCAACGTCCCCGCCGTGGTGGTGAGCGCCGAAAAGATCTGGGATGATTTTGACAACAAATATCGCACGCGTCGGGATGTATGGTTTCACATCGACAGCACGGACAACGACGTCCTTGTCAAGGACATCCTGCCGCCGCAAAAGCTTGCCGCTGACGCCAGTGCATTTACGCTGAACTGGGGCGATAAGAAGGCTTACGGGGCCGGCGATCTGAGCGACTACCGGGGCGAGGACTACAGAAGGACAAAGGTGGTCGGCAAGGCGAGCGAGATTCCCACGAAGGACGGAAGTGACAATCCTCTGTATTATATTCAGGATGAAAAAGACCCGCATAAATATCTGCCGTTCCTGGTGGATGGCACAGATGCTGAGGGGAAGCCAAACTATGTGCCGGACGAGAAGGGCATCACCTACTATGTCAACGAGCTAGCCGATCTGAATGGTGAAGCAGGGCGGGTCACCTACTCCATCCGGGAGACAGATGTCGATGGCAATGATCTGGACAAAACGAACACCGGCAAATTCCTCAAGGGCTATACCACCAAATATGTGGATCAGTCCGGCGCGGAGGTGAAGGACGGCAAGGCGGTCCGATACGGCGAGCAGACGATGGGTGTTGACGGCGTGCCCGTCAGCTGGCAAAGGGCTTATGTCAGGAACACGCTGGTGGGCGAAGGAAGCATCACCGTAAAGAAGGAGTGGAATGACGACGACAACCGCGACGGCAAAAGGAAGGCATTTACGGTAAGGCTGTACCGACAGGGTGCGGACGGCGTAAAACAGCCGACAGACGAGGCGCCTGCGACGGTGCCGACGGATCGGGACGGCATGGCCACGGTAAAGGACGGGGCGACCGCGGTGACGTGGGAGAAGCTGCCGGTCTGGGAGAACGGACAAAAGATCACATATTCCGTTGTCGAGGAAAACAACGGGTCTGATTACACGGCGCGCGTCAGCGAAAGCGCGGTAGAGCTGGAGCTCAATCAAACGAAGGAAATCACCATTACCAATGAGCACACGCCGGATCAGACAAAGCTTACGATCCAGAAGATCTGGGAGGACGAGGACGACAGGTATGGTCTGCGCCCGGAGAGCATTCACATCACCGTTTCCAGCAGCTGGGAGAACGCGGAGACCAGGGAGGAGGAGACGGAGGTCGCCGCCGAATTTGATCTCACGGAGACCGGGGTGAGCGCACCGCAGACACCGGTTCTTCGCGCCATCCGGCCGCGGTTCCTTGCGCCGGATTCGACGGAGGAGAGCACGGAGGAGGAGAGCGTCCTGCTTGAGGAAGAGCAGACGGTGGAAGAGACGACAGAGAACGCGCCGGAGGATCTGGAAAAAACGGAGGATGCTTCGGACACTGCCGCGGAGGCGACAGGACAGGAGGAAGGCGAAGACGTCGAGCCAAAGGATACGGAGGCGCAGACGGAAGAACAGCGGGAAACAGAAGAGCCGGAGGCAGAGGCTGTGCCGACGGAGGAAGACGAGACAGAGACGCAGGAGCAGAAGACAGAAAGCGCAGAGACAGCGGCCGACACGGAGACAGAGCAGGAAGAGTCGGATCCGGCGGAGGCCGGAGAGGCGCAGGAGCCGGACCAGAGACACGCTGCTTTCCTTGGACAAAGAGCGCCGGGGCTGTACAGCGCGATACAGATGCTCGGCGGGATTCTGCGGGACACGGCTTCGATTCAGGCGGAGCCGGAAGGAAGCTGGCCGAAGGTCACGGTGTCCGGATTGTATGAGTACAAGAAGGTCGGAGCGGCAGTCACGCATGAGGTGACGGAGGTCGCGGTGCCGGGATACGAGACGACGATTACCAATGAAAATGGTATGATAAAAATTATCAACTCGATCGCGCCGCCGATCGCGGAGCCGGAGGAGTCTCTGGACTATAAGGGAAGAACGCAGACCGGGAAGCCGTCCTTCAAGGCCAACCGGAATACAACCGGACCAGGCGGAGAGGAGAATAAGATAGAGAGGATCACCCTTCTCGATGAGAACGGCGAAGAAGCCGACAGCGTGACCGTGCCGGGAGAGGGGACATACAGCCTGAACGAGGACGGCACTGTCACCTTTACCCCGGAGCCCGATTTCGTCGGACAAACGAAGGGCGTCAGGGTGCGCGGCTTTGATTCGAACGGACTGTCCGCGGACACGACGTACACACCGACCGTCATCGTGAAGGTGAGCTATGTCGATCCGCTTTTGCCGGACGGCACGCAGGTCGTACAGGACGAGAGGGATTCCGAGCAGCCGGGCGGCACAGACATCACGACCACCTATGAGGACAGACCCGGGCAAAGGAGCGCGAAGCATCCGGGATATCGGTTCGACGGCTGGGAGGAGACGATCGATCCGGACGACCCGAGCCATTACATCCGCACCGCGAAGTACACCGCGCTGCACATCATCATCTACGACCCGCACGGCGGCAGCGGGACAATGGAGGAGAACGACTACGCGGCGGATGCCGACACCAAGAACGCCATGGAGAACACGTTCACGAGGCAGGGCCACACCTTTACGGGCTTCTATGCGTATATCACTGATCCGACCACAGGCCAGGAGGCCCTGCTGACGGATGCCGGCGGCAACCCGCTCGTTTTCACGAGTCAGGCGGACATGTCGGAATATTTCAAGGGGATGCCTCCCGGCACGACGATCCGTATGGAGGCGCAGTGGAAGATGAATCCGAGCGACAGGCACGAGCAGACGAAGACGCCGCCCGCCGCGGATCCCGTCCCCACAGATCCCATCCCCGCAGAGGAGACGCCCGTGCCGGTCGATCCGATGGACACCCGCGTGGAGATCAACAGGACCACCGGCGACTGGAGTCACATGCGTGCCGCGGGCGCCATCGGCGCCGTGAGCGCTATCCTCCTCTTTGCGCTGCTTGTAAGACGCCGCCGCTACAACTGACGAACAAAAAAGGAGAGATGCAATGGCAGGAATAAAAGCATATAAGTGTCCGGAATGCGGCGGCCCTCTCGAGTGGAATGCGGTCGCTCAGAAGATGAAGTGTCCGTATTGCGATTCGGTTTTTACCGTCGCGGAACTCGAGGCCATCATCGGCACGAAGGAGGAAGATGCGGCGGAGACGGAAGCGGCTGCGGCGAAAGAGGAGGCGGCGCAGGCAGCAGGCGCGCAGACAACTGCATCGGAAGGCGTGGAAAGCAACTTCGATTCGGTCGCATGGGAAGACAGTCACGAATACTTCTCCGAAGAAGAGACCGCCGGCATGAAAGTCTACAGTTGCAATTCCTGTGGGGCGCAGATCATCGCGCCGGAGACGCAGGGCGCCATGACCTGTCCTTATTGCAACAACAATGTGGTCATGGTCGGCCAGTTCGCGGGGGATTTAAAACCGGACTATATCATTCCGTTCAAGCTGGATAAAGAAGCGGCCAAGGCGGCGCTCAAAAAACATGTTTCCAGCCGCAAGTTTGTGCCGCGCATCTTTTCCGAGAAAAACCACATCGACGAGATCAAGGCAATCTACGTGCCGTACTGGCTGTTCTCCGCGTCGGCGAAGGTACAGGCGACCTTCAACGCGACGAAGACGAAGACAAGAAGACGCGGCCAGACGGAATATACAGATACCGAACACTATGTACTGGAACGCGGCGGCACGATGGACTTCGAGCATGTGCCGGCGGACGCTTCCCGCAATATTGCGGATGATTTGATGGAGTCTATCGAACCCTTTGATTTTAAAGATGCCGTTCCCTTTAATGCGGCATATCTCGCGGGATTCCTGGCAGACCGCTATGATGTGGCGATGGACGAGTGCAAACAGACGGCATTCTCCCGGATGGAAAACAGCGTGCGGAGAGCCTTCAACGGTCTTTCGGGCGGATACTCTTCGGTAACACCGGTCGGATATCATATCCATTTTCATAAAGGCACGACCGATTACGCGCTTTATCCGGTATGGATCCTGAATACCAGTTGGAACGGCGGAAAGTATTTGTTCGCGATGAACGGACAAACGGGGAAATTTGTCGGAGATCTGCCGCTCGACAAAGGAGCTTTCTACAGACGCTGGGCGCTGATGGCGGCGGCGATCGGCGGCATCATCTATGCATTGATGTGGGCGTTTACATGGTTCTGATGCGGGTTCTCTGACACGGGAACGGCAGGGAATCATTCACAAAAAGGACAGGCGATCATGAAAAAGGAAAACCGGGAAACGGGCATAAAGAGGAAAGGATGGATCTTGCGTCTGATCACGACGCTTCTGATCACGGTCCTGTTATTCGGAATACAGGCGGCAGCCGTGACGCTCCTGCCGACGGAGGGCGGAGAAGCGCCCACGATGGAGATTCCGGGAGAGTCGGACTCCGATACCGGCGGAGCGGCCGAAGAACTCGGGATCGATGCCACGGTCAATGAGGTCATGGACGGCGTCGGGCTCGACGCCGGGGCTCCGTCTTATGGAAAAGCAAGACTTATCGACGAAGCGGATCTCCTTTCTGAAGCGGAGGAGGCAAGCCTCCTTACCAAACTGAACGAGATTTCCGAGAGGCAGCAGTTCGACATCGTCGTATTGACCGTAGATTCCATCGGCGGCAAATCGCCGGAAGCCTTTGCGGATGATTATTACGATTACAACGGATACGGCTTCGGCGAGGAGAAAGACGGATGCCTCCTGCTCTTAAGCATGGAAGAGAGAGACTGGGCCGTTTCGACTACGGGCTATGGCATTACGGCGATCACAGATTACGGGCAGGAAGCCCTGATGGATGAAGTGCTTCCGTACTTAAGCAGAGGACGTTACGCGGACGGCTTTTCATTGTTCGCGGACGGCGTCGACCATTTGGTAACCGAAGCCAAAAACGGGAACCCGGTCGACATCTACGATGAGCCGGAGACGGGAAAAGAACGGGGGACCGTTCCCATCGGCTGGCTCTTCGGAGACCTGGGCATCGGCGCGATCCTGTCTTCCGGGCCGATGAATACGGAGAGAAAGAAGCTTCGGTCTGTCCGCAATCGCTTTAACGCGGACATCTATGCGAACTGGCAGGGCGGCGTACCTGCTCTCGGAGCGGCAAGTGGTATCTATCAGGATCGATACATCAATACCACGACGACTTCCCGTGTGATTCCGGTCGTGACACACACGAACAACAACAATCACCACAGACCCGGGCCGTCCGGCGGACACGGTTCGACCATCCATATGGGATCCTCCGGCACTTTCCATGGCGGTTCCCACGGCAAGTTCTGATTGTGAGGATCCTCATTTTCTGCTTATTTTCTGCTTGCAGGAAAAGGACAATTATAATAGAATAATCACTGCGCGGTTTTATCGATCGTGCACGGCGCGTTGGTCAAGCGGCTAAGACGCCGCCCTCTCACGGCGGAAACAGGGGTTCGATTCCCCTACGCGCTATTGTGGATTATATATGATATAATGATTCTATCAAGAGCGGCGGTTGCCCCTTGATGGTTAACTAGGTGAAATAACCGCCCAGCCTGCCAGGACAGGGGCGGTTATTTTCTGATTATCTGGATTACCAGACCTATTAATGTCACAACGAAAATGCAAAAAGCAAAGAAGTCGTTCCAGTTCATAGGCATCACCCCCTTTCCGGGGAACCGCCGCTGAATGAAAGTATAGCATTAATTATGGATAGTGATTGCACAAAAAAAAGACATGTGATATTGTAAAAAAGAAGTGGGCCGACAGGTCCGCTTTTTTCATGGAAAAAGCTTTTTTACAGAGGAGGCACAATGGCTCCAGACAAAAAGGGAAAAGGCGGCGCGGGACGCGCGCAGATCGCCGGGAAAGCGGAGCGGATCGCAGCCCCCATCGCTGAAAAGCACGGCATGCGCATCTACGATGTGGAGTATGAGAAGCAGGACGAGGACTATGCGCTTTGTATTTATATCGACAAGGACGGCGGGGTGACGATCAATGACTGCGAGGCGGTGAGTCGGGAGATCTCCGACAGGCTGGACGAGGAAGATTTTATACAGGACGCATACACACTGATCGTTTCGAGTCCCGGGCTCGGCAGGAAACTGACGAAGGACAGACACCTGTCCGCGAGCATCGGGGAAGCGGTCGAAGTAAAAGGCTACAAAGACCTCGCGGGAAAGGGTGTAAAAGAAGTGGAAGGGATCCTTTTATCGTTTGATGAGGAGACCGTGACACTGGACACCGGCACCTTCCTGAGAAAAGACATTGCAACCATTCGATTACAGATCGATTTTTAAGAACACGAACCGGTAAATAACCGAGTGAACAGCGCAAAGGAGAAGGAAAGAATGAACACGGAACTCAAAGCAGCCATCGAGATGCTGGAAAAAGAAAAGAACATCAGCCAGGATGTTCTTTTTGAGGGGATCGAAAGCGGGCTTTTAAATGCCTGCCGTTCCACTTTCGGCAAGTCGGACAACATCAAGGTGACCATGGACAGAGAGACCTGTGAATACAGCCTCTATGCGGAAAAGACCGTTGTAGAGACGGAAGACGATGTGATGGATCCGGCGCTTGAGATCTCACTGGAAGAGGCCAGGAAGATCGATCCGAATGTGGAAGTGGACGGCATCGTGAATGTCGACATCGACAGCCAGTCGTTCGGCCGCATCGCGTCGCAGACTGCGAAGAACGTTATCCTGCAGAAGTTCCGGGAAGCGGAAAAGAATGTTGTCATCGATTATTTCCAGGAAAAACAGCACAATGTCGTAACGGGAACCGTACAGCGGACGACCGGGAAAAACATCAGCATCAACCTGGGAAAGGCCGACGGTTTCCTCGGAGAAAAAGAACAGGTCCCCGGCGAATACCTGCGTCCGCAGGATCGGGTCAAAGTATATGTCCTGGAAGTCCGCAGCACCAATCGCGGCGCGCGCATTTATGTAAGCCGGACACATCCGGAACTGGTCAGACGCCTTTTTGAAGAGGAAGTTACCGAGATCCGTGACGGCATCGTCGAGATCAAGAGCATCGCGAGAGAAGCGGGAAGCCGTACGAAGATCGCCGTGGCATCGAACGATCCCAACGTCGACCCGGTCGGCGCCTGCGTCGGTTTGAACGGCATCCGCGTGAACAATATCGTAGAGGAGCTGCGAGGGGAGAAGATCGACATCGTCAACTGGGACGAGAACCCGGGCAACTTTATCCAGAATGCGCTTTCTCCCGCGAAGATCGTGGCGGTCTTTGCGGATCCGGAAGAAAACAGCGCGAAGGTCGTTGTGCCGGATTACCAGCTCTCCCTTGCCATCGGCAAAGAAGGACAGAACGCACGCCTTGCCGCCAAACTGACCGGCTTTAAGATCGATATCAAGAACGAGACGCAGGCCAAAGACGCGCCCGGCTTCCGTTATGAGGATTATCTGGACGATGAGGATTACGAGGACGGCGAGGGCTATTACGAAGATGGCGAATACGCAGAAGGAGAGTATGTAGAAGGCGAAGAAGCGGAAGAAACTGTCGCTGAGGAGATCTCCGAAGAAGCGGTTGCGGAAACGGCTGAGGCTGCAGAGGAAGTGACGGAAGCGGTGGAAGAAACGGAAGAAGCTTCCGCGGAGGAATCTTCCGAGGAATGAAAAAGGCACCCGAGCGCAGCTGTGTCGGCTGCGGTGAGCGGAAAGAAAAAAAGGACCTTCTGCGCATCGTCCGGGGAGAGGACGGAGAACTGATCCCGGATGAAAGCGGGAAGCTTCCCGGACGCGGCGCCTACCTATGCAGGAAGCCGGAGTGCGCAGCACTGGCAAAAAAGAAAAGAGCCTTTCACAGAGCGCTGCGCGCGGACGCAGATCACCCGATCGCGGAAGGCGCCTATGACAGACTCGAGGAGCGCCTGCAAAATGAAGGGTGACAGAGTGCTTTCCATGCTGGGACTCGCCATGCGTGCCGGCAAGATCAAAAGCGGAAGCTTTCAGGTGGAAAAGGCGATCGACAAGGGAGAAGGAAAGCTGATCCTGTTCTGTACGGATTCGGCAACAAGGACCCTGGAGATGCTGAAAGAAAAAGCTGAGAGAAAGCAGATCCCGGTCATCTTCTACGGGACCATGGAGAGCCTCGGACACGCCATCGGGAAGGAAGACAGATCCTGCATCGCCGTTTTGGACGAAGGGTTTTCGAAAACGATCGCAGGATACTTTACGGAAGCAGAGACAAAAGAACAGTCTTAAAATAAAAGAATTCAATGACAAGACAGACGGAAGGAAGAGTTCATGGCAAAAACAAAGATCGGTGAACTGGAAAAAATGTTCGGCGTAGACCGCAAGGTCATCATCAAATTCCTGAACGACAACGGGGTGGAAGCAAAGACGGCTTCCTCCAGCGTGGAAGACGATGCGGTGGAGATGGTGAGAAAGGAGTTTGCTTCTCAGACGGCTAAGGAAGCGCCGAAGGAGAAGGCTCAAAAGGAAGCGGCACCGGCAGAAAAAGCGCCGGTAAAGGAAGCGCCTGAGAAAAAAGGACCGGAAGAGAAAGCTGCGGGAGAAAACGTAAAAGAAGCACCTGCAGAAAAGAAGGCGCCGCCGAAGAAAAAGAAGATCATCATCGTGACCAACCAGGATGTGGACAGACGTCCGGGCACCGGCGGGAGACGCCCGAGGCCTTACGGCGGGATGCGCGACAACCGCGGCCGGATGGAAGCGCAGAATGCCTATCGTCCGATCAAACCGATCTCTGCACCTTCCCGCATGGAAGTTGATTTTAAGAAGCCTGCTCCGCCGGAAAAAACAGCTCCCGCGGAAAAAGAAGCGGTCGATAAAAAGCAGACAGCCGCCGAAGCGCCTGTACAGGAACAGGTGACGCCGCAGACACCGGCACCTGCCCCGCAGGCTCCGAGTACGCAGCGTCCCGCAAGACCTGCGCGTCCGGAAGGAGCGCCGCAGGCACAGGGCGGAAGAAACCAGGGCGGCAGAGGCCAGGCTCCCGGCAGAGACAAAGCGCAGGGAAGAGACGACGCGCAGGGACGCGGCGACGGACAGGGCGGCAAGAAGGGCCAGGACAACCGTCGCAAGGGCGCCGGCGATAAAGATAAGCGCAACAAGAAGGATCTGATGTTCCAGGAGGATAACGAGCGCGCCAGAAAGAACCGTCCCGGCCGGTTTATCAAACCGGAAAAGAAGGAAGAGGAAGCGCCCGAAGAGCAGATCAAGGTCATCTCGATCCCGGAGAAGCTCACGATCAGAGAACTGGCGGAAAAGATGCGCATGCAGCCGGCAGAGATCATCAAGAAGCTTTTCCTGCAGGGCAAACCCATGACGAACAACAGCGAGGTCACCTATGAGGAAGCGGAGGCCATCGCGCTGGACTATGACATCCTTTGCGAGAAGGAGGAGACCGTCGATGTCATCGAAGAACTTCTCCGCGAAGAAGAGGACGATCCGAAGGACATGACGGAACGCGCACCGGTCATCTGTGTCATGGGACACGTTGACCATGGTAAGACGTCCCTTCTCGACAAGATCCGCTCCACCAGTGTGACGGATAAGGAAGCGGGCGGCATCACGCAGCACATCGGCGCCTATACGGTCAAGGTAAACGACCGCAAGTTCACATTCCTTGATACACCGGGACATGAAGCATTTACAGCCATGCGTATGCGCGGCGCGAGCTCCACGGATATCGCGGTGCTTGTCGTTGCGGCAGACGACGGCGTTATGCCGCAGACAGTAGAAGCCATCAACCATGCCAAGGCGGCAGGGGTCGAGATTATCGTGGCGGTGAACAAGATCGATAAACCGGAAGCCAACATCGAGCGGGTCAAGCAGATGATGACGGAGTACGAGCTGGTCGCGACAGACTGGGGCGGATCGACGGAATTTGTTCCGGTTTCCGCCAAGACCGGCGAAGGGATCGAAACGCTGTTAGAGACCATCCTCTTAACGGCGGACATCCTGGAACTCAAGGCGAACGCAAACCGCAGGGCAAGAGGTCTTGTCCTGGAAGCAAAGCTGGATAAGGGCAGAGGTCCTGTTGCCAACGTCCTCATTCAGAAGGGAACGCTGCACGTCGGCGATTACATTTCCGCCGGCGAAGGATTCGGCCGTGTCCGCGCCATGGTGGACGATAAGGGCCGCCGCGTCAAGGAAGCAAAGCCCTCGCAGCCGGTCGAAGTCCTTGGTCTTTCGGATGTGCCGGGAGCAGGCGAGACCATCATTGCACATGCGGATGAGAAAACGGCACGCTCTTATGCCATGACCTATAAGACGCAGCACAAGGCCGACCTGATCGAAGAGACCAGAATGCGCATGAGCCTGGACGATCTCTTCAACCAGATGAAGGAAGGCAACTTAAAGGAATTCAACCTGATCCTGAAGGCGGACGTGCAGGGAAGCGTCGAAGCGCTGAAGCAGAGTCTGTTAAAGCTTTCCAACGAAGAAGTCGTTGTGAAGGTCATCCATACGGGCGTCGGCGCCATCAACGAGTCCGATATCACGCTTGCTTCGGCTTCCAATGCCGTTGTCATCGGCTTCAACGTCGTGCCCGATGCGCTGGCCAGAGCGATGGCGGACAGAGAAAAGGTCGAGGTCAGACTCTACAAGGTCATCTATCAGGCGATCGATGATGTGGAAGCGGCCCTGAAGGGGATGCTTGCGCCGGTATATGAAGAGAAGGTCATCGGCCACGCGGAGGTACGTCAGATCTTCAAGGCTTCCGCGGTCGGCAACATCGCCGGCTCCTATGTCCTGGACGGCGTCTTCAAGAAGGGATGCAAGATCAGGATCCGCCGCGGCGACGAGCAGATCTATGAGGGAGCCCTGGCTTCCCTGAAGCGTTTCAAAGATGACGTAAAAGAAGTAAAAGAAGGTTTCGAATGCGGCCTTGTCTTTGACGGATTCGATCAGATGCAGGTCGGAGACATCGCGGAAGCGTTCGAACTGGTGGAAGTACCGAGAACATAAAGACAGCATGAGAAAACACAGCGTAAAAAACAGAAGGATCAATGACGAAGTGCAGCGGGCCCTTTCGGACATCGTGCGAAGCGGCATCAAGGATCCGCGGGTCTCTTCCCTGACGAGCATCGTTGCGGTGGAAGTGGCGCCGGACTTAAAGACCTGCAAGGCGTGGATCAGTGTGTACGGCGATGAGGAAAGCGGAAAGAACACGCTGGAAGGCCTGAAGAACGCGGCCGGGTTTATCCGGAGCGAACTGGCCAGGACCGTGAACCTCAGGAACACGCCGGAGATCACCTTCATCCTAGATAACTCCATCGCCTACGGCGTCGAGATGTCAAAACGGATCGACGAGGTGACGGCAATCGACAAAGCGTCGCAGATAAACCGCGGCGAAGACCCCGAAGAGACCTTTGAAGGAGAAACGGATGAACCTTCGTGACGAAGTGCGGGACGTTTGTTCCGTCGGGATCACCGCGCACGAAAAGCCGGACGGCGATGCCGTCGGGGCATCTCTTTCGCTTGCCATGTATCTGGAGAAACTCTTTGCGGAAGAAGGAAGAGAAGTCCGCATCGACGTTTTTCTGGAACCCTATCCTCAGAATCTTCAGGACCACATCCCCGGCGCACGCTTTCTGTGCAAGAAGGAAGACGCGCTGACGGCGCCGTATGATGTTTTCTTTGCGGTCGATACCGGGATCGGACGGACCGGAGAGGCGGAAGAACTGGCGCGCAAGGCAAAGAAGCGCGTGAACATCGACCACCACGCAAGCAATCCCGGGGAAGCGGAAGTCTGTGAGATCGATAAGGCGGCATCCAGCACCTGCGAACTGCTTTACCGGCTGATGGAAAAACCCCTGATAGATCATGACATCGCGCAGGCGCTCTACGTGGGGCTGATCACCGACACCGGCTGCTTTAAGTATTCCAATACCGGACCGGAGAGCCTCCGCATGGCGGCAGACCTTCTGCGGTTTGGCTTTGACTTTGCAAAGATCGTGCAGGAGACCTTCTTTGAGCGGACGTTTCTGCAGCAGAAGATCCTGGGGAAGGTATTGTCGGAGAGCACGCTTTACCTTGACGGGCGCCTGATCGTCGGGACGCTTACCCGGGCTGCCCTGCAGGAACTGGGCGCCAGGAGAGAAGACATCGAGGGCGTGTCCTCTGACCTGAAACTGACGGCGGGCACACACTGCGCGGTGTTTTTGCATGAGGATGCGGAAAACTCCTGGCGCGTTTCTCTGAGATCCGATGAGAGAGTGAATGTGGCCTCTGTTGCGGAACACTTCGACGGAGGCGGACATGTCCGGGCGGCGGGCTGCAAGGTGCAGGGCGCCCTTAAGGAAGTCCTGCCGGAATTCCTTCGCCTCATCGCGGAAGAAATGGGAAAAACCGGGGAATGAGCATTCCTTTCCACGGTGTTATCAATGTTTATAAGGAAGCCGGCTACACCTCTTCGGACGTGGTGGCAAAACTGCGCGGCATTCTGCATATGAGAAAGATCGGACATACAGGGACGCTTGATCCGGACGCGGAAGGCGTCCTGCCTGTTTGTCTGGGGAACGGGACGAAGCTTGTTTCGTATCTGACGGATCACGACAAAGTGTACAAGGCGCGGTGCAGGCTGGGTCTGGAGACGGACACGCAGGACACAAGCGGAAAAGTGCTGAACGAGCTTTCGCAGGAAGAGATACTGCAGCACCTTCCCGGGAAGGAAGAGGATGTGCAAAAAGCCTGTGCTTCCTTCGTGGGAAAAATCGAACAGATCCCGCCGATGTACTCTGCCGTGAAAGTCGGCGGAAAGAAACTCTACGAGCTTGCCCGGGCCGGAAAGACAGTGGAGCGCGCGGCAAGAGAAGTCACGATCCACGAGATCGCGGTGGAGGAAGTGTCGCTTCCGACCTTTACGATGACGGTGCACTGCTCCAGGGGCACCTATATCCGCACACTCTGCCATGACATCGGAGAAAGCCTGCACACACACGGCGTGATGGAAAAGCTTCTTCGCACGAGGGTGGGAGAGTTTACCCTGGAGAATGCGCACACGCTTTCCGAGATCGAAGAAAGGGCGAAGGCGGGAACAGTCGAAGACTGGATCGTGCCGGTGGATGCCTTTTTTGCGGATGCGGAGCGGATCGACGTAGAGGAAGAACTCCTTCGTCTTTTGCTGAACGGCAATCCCCTGCCGGCGTCGATTGCCGGAGAGAAGCAGGGCGACCGCTTCCGGATGTACGCAAAGGGCGGACGGTTCGTCGCGGTATATAAGAAAACGGACGAGGGGATGCTTGCTGCGGAGCAGATGTTTTTATCCTGATACAGTCCTGATGAAGAAGACGAAAGAGAAATGCAGATCATAACAGGAACGGACGAATTTTATATCGAGGGCGGCACGGCCGTCGGCATCGGCAAGTTTGACGGAGTCCATCTCGGACATCAGACCCTGATGGATGCCCTGCGCCGTTATAAAGAGGAGAAGGATCCTTCGCTGAAGACGGCGGTGTTCACCTTTGACCCGACGCCGGAGTTCTATTTTTCCGGGGGAAAGGCCAGGTGTGTGACGACCAGGGAGGAAAAGCGGGAGATCTTAAGCGACTTAGGCATCGACGTGCTGGTGGAGTATCCCTTCAGAGAGGATACGGCGGGAGTCCTGCCGGAGGATTTCCTGAAGAACTATGTGGTAAAGATGCTGCAGGCGAGGTTCGTGGCTGCCGGAGAGGATCTCTCCTTCGGATACCGCGGACTGGGTGACTTCTCGCTCCTGGACGCCTTCGGCAAAGAATACGGATACGAAACAAAGCGCATCGAGAAGCTGAAGATGGATGGAGAGATCATCAGCTCCACGAGGATCCGCGAGGCGGTGGAGCAGGGCGAGATGGAAAAAGCCTGCGCCATGCTCGGCAGACCCTATGCCTTTTTGGGCAGGATCATGCACGGACAGCATCTGGGGACGAGTCTCGGAACGCCGACCATCAATATGTACCCTGCCGCGGACAAATGCCTGCCGCCGTTCGGGGTCTACTATTCGAGGGCAAAGGTCGGGGAGAAGGTCTATGCGGGTCTGACCAACGTCGGTGTCCGTCCGACCGTGACCGCAGGAGAGAAAGAAGCGGCGGTCTCGGTGGAGACCTTCCTCTTTGACTGTCAGGACGATCTCTATGATCTGCAAGCCGACGTGCAACTCCTTTCCTTTAAAAGGCCGGAACAGCGCTTTGCAAACGAGGAGGAACTTGCAAAAGCCATCCGCCGGGACATCGAAGACGGAAAGGCATTTCATGCGAAAACCCCATAATATGTGTAGAAGGAATGGACTGCCTACTAGGGACTGCGGTTGA
Organism: Lachnospiraceae bacterium; assembly: GCA_017627275.1. Taxonomy (GTDB): domain Bacteria; phylum Bacillota; class Clostridia; order Lachnospirales; family Lachnospiraceae; genus CAG-791. Next base: position 1,618 of record JAGAHC010000101.1, on the reverse strand, counting down.
CGGAACGCAGTCCTTTTTTTATAATAGAGACAGTTATTGTGTAACAAAAATGTAACAAGTTTTAGTTTTTAACTTGCGTTTTTGGTTTTTTCTTGCAGAATGTATTCCCATCGGGGATAATAGACATAAGGAGACAACACAGAAGATGCAGAACAGGTCAAAGAAAAACAATCACAACAGAGCACGGGGAATCGCCTGCGGATTTGCAGTCTGCGGGATGATCGCGCTGGTCGCTATGCTGCCGATCATGAGAGACCCCAGTCAGCTGTTTGCCGCGGAGGCGATTCCGGAGGAAGAGCTCGAGCAATATCAGAAAGACAAAGAAGAAGGGAAGAAGACGACCTCTTCTTCGTCTGCTGTGCAGAAAAAGCACGCGTATGAGATCTTAAAGCCCCTGACCGAAGAAGACGAGAAGAAGTCGGAGGACGTCTTAACTTCCGGCGGCGCGATGACGCTGTATTCTTCCGACACGACGGAAGAGGAGTACCTCGCCAAGGCCAAGGAGCAGGACAAGATCTTTGAGGAGTATACGAACATCGGCATTGCCAATGTTTCCGATACATTGAATATCCGGAAGTCTCCCGATACGAAGGGAACGCTGGTCGGACGACTTCCTTCCAATGCGGTCTGCAACATCGAATCGGAAGAGGGCGACTGGTCCTACATCACTTCCGGCGAAGTGGAAGGCTACGTCAAGACCGAGTACCTCGCGACCGGCCAGGAGGCCAGGAAGCTCGCGCAGGATGCCATCCAGACCAAGGCGACCGTGCATGTCGACGAGGGCAACCTCACCGTCCGCATGGAAGCGGATGAAAAAGCGGACGCCCTGACGGCGGTGGCGAACGGGGAAGAACTGGAAGTGGAAGAGGCGCTTGGCAACTGGGTCAAGATCAACCTCGACAACAACATTGCCTTCGTCAACGCGGACTATGTCACGGTGGAAAAATATCTTCGGACAGCCATGACCGTTACGGAACTCATCTACGGCAGCGGCGTCACGAGCGTAAGAGCAGAGCTTTGCAACTACGCGCAGCAGTTTATCGGCAACCCCTATGTCTGGGGCGGCACGAGCCTTACAAACGGCGCAGACTGCTCCGGCTTCGTCCAGACCATCTTTGCGACCTACGGCGTCACCCTTCCGCGTGTTGCGGCGGCGCAGGCGACCGTCGGTACGCCGATCAGCCTCTCCGAGGCGCTTCCCGGAGACCTTGTTTTCTACTCCGGCGGCGGACGCATCGACCATGTCGGCATCTACATCGGCAACGGCCAGATCGTCAACGCGGCATCCCGTCGCAGCGGCATCTGCATCAAGGCCGTCGGCTACCGCACCGTCACCAAGGTGACCCGTGTCCTGCCCGGCATCTAAGAATTGAACGCATGATCCTTTCAGGAGTGGAAAGGGAGCCGGCCTTCGTGCCGGCTTTCTTTTTTGTACCGGGCGGAACCACTGTCCCTGAGGAAACTGGTCCCTTCTGATTGTCGATAACCAGGGAAAATGTCACCCCTGATTATAGCTAATTAATTAGGGAAAATGTCACCCTATCGTTTAATCGGAGGGAATCCGGCGATGCCGGATTCCTTCCTTTTTCAGAATGCTTCATAGCATCTTTTCCAGCAT
>JAGAHC010000100.1 GCA_017627275.1 Lachnospiraceae bacterium | reverse complement strand
GAGAAGATCTGGCTCTTCTTCGTCGGGATGGTCGTATTGCGCTCAATCAGCTTCGTCGCAACGCCGCCCAGCGTCTCAATGGACAGGGACAGCGGCGTGACATCCAGCAGAAGGATATCGCCCGCGCCGGCATCGCCTGCCAGCTTGCCGCCCTGGATGGCCGCGCCGATCGCGACGCATTCATCCGGGTTCAGGGTCTTGTTCGGCTCATGGCCGGTCAGCTGCTGGACCTTCTCCTGCACGCACGGCACACGGGTGGAACCGCCGACCAGGAGAACCTTTGTGATGTCTTTGTTCGTAAGGCCGGCATCACGCATTGCGTTCTGCACGGGGATCGCCGTCTTCTCGACGAGATCGCTTATCAGCTCTTCGAATTTTGCTCGGGTCAGGTCCATATCAAAGTGCTTCGGGCCCTCGCTCGTCGCCGTGATGAACGGCAGATTGATATTTGTCGTCGTCGCGCTGGAGAGCTCCTTCTTGGCCTTCTCCGCCGCCTCTTTCAGACGCTGCATTGCCATCTTGTCGTTCGAGAGGTCAACGCCTTCCTTATTCTTGAATTCCGAAATCATCCAGCGCATGATACGCTCGTCGAAGTCGTCGCCGCCCAGTCTCGTATCGCCGTTCGTGGAAAGAACCTCGATGACACCGTCGCCGATCTCGATGATGGAGACATCGAAGGTGCCGCCGCCCAGGTCATAAACCATGATCTTCTGGGCCTGCTCGTTGTCAAGGCCGTATGCCAGCGCCGCAGCCGTAGGCTCGTTGATGATACGCTTGACTTCAAGGCCTGCGATCTTGCCGGCATCCTTGGTCGCCTGACGCTGCGCGTCATTGAAATAAGCGGGAACCGTGATGACGGCGTCTGTGACCTTCTCTCCCAGGTAGCTCTCCGCATCTGCTTTCAGCTTCTGCAGAATCATCGCAGAGATCTGCTGCGGGGAATACTTCTTGCCGTCGATCGTGCGGCCGTTGTCCGTACCCATGTCTCTCTTGATCGAAGCGACGGTATTGTCCGAGTTCGTGACCGCCTGTCTCTTTGCCGGCTCGCCGACAAGTCTCTCTCCGTTCTTGGTAAATGCGACGACGGACGGTGTTGTCCGCGCGCCTTCCGCGTTTGCGATAACGGTGGGCTTGCCGCCCTCCATGACCGCCACACAGCTGTTGGTCGTTCCTAAATCGATTCCGATAATTTTGCTCATGTCTGTCTCCTCTTCTGCACGTAAAAGCGTGCCGTATATTCCAATTCCGTAAGTGATCTATATAAACCGCCTGCGCGGTAAAACCGGTTGCGGATACATTCTCCGCTTATTTGACCACGCCCACCATGCTGTGCCGCAGTACGGTGTCATGATACATATAGCCTTTCAGCAGTTCCTGCCCGACGATGCCGCTCTCATATTCCTCGCTCTCGATCTGCATGACGGCATTGTGGAAATTCGGATCAAACTCCTTGCCGAGCGCTTCGATCGGCTTCACGCCGATGTCCTCCATCTGCTTCATGAGCTGGGCATAGATCTTGTGCATGCCATCGACAAAGGCATCGTCCTTGTCCTCCTCTGCGACGGTATCAAAGCCCCTCTCGAAGTTGTCGATCACGGGAAGGAGCTTCTCAAGGACGCTCATTTCTCCCATGGAGAACATCTGGTTCTTTTCCTTGTCGCTTCGCTTCCGGAAGTTCTCGAACTCTGCCATCTGGCGGCGTACCCGGTCTTCGAGCTCGGCGTTCTTTTCCTTCAGCGCGGCAAGTTCCTTTGCTTCCTTTTTCCTGCCGAAGAATCCCTTCTTTTCCGGTGCGGGCTCTTCCTTTTCCTCCGGCACATCCTCCGCCGTGTCCGCTTCCTTTTCCGGATCCTTCTCATCCGCAGCGGGCTCCTGCGTCTCTTCCGGCGTATCCTCTGCAGTCTCTTCCGTCTTTTCTTCCGGCGCTTCGTCTGCAGGCATCTCCGGAGCTTCCGTATCCGTTTCTTCCGGCTTTTCTTCGTCCGCCGCCTTCTCAGCCTTCGAAGCTTCTTCCGTTACCGACTCTTTTTCCGGCTCTTCCGGCGCATCCTCCGATGCATCCCGGATCGGGATCTCAATATCCTGCTCCTGCGTCAGGTTTTCCTTCTTTTCTTCCATCATTTCCGCCTCGCAATTCATCATTCGTTCTTATATAAATCATCAAGGCCTCGCGCGATATCCTTCAGGACACCG
>JAGAHC010000099.1 GCA_017627275.1 Lachnospiraceae bacterium | reverse complement strand
GGCGCGCAGGCGTTTTCTTCCTTTGACACGTATCTGGCGCCTTTTGTAAAGGTAGACAACCTTTCCCAGAAGGAAGTCAAGCAGTGCGTGCAGTCCTTTGTATACGGCGTCAATACGCCGAGCCGCTGGGGCACGCAGGCGCCGTTCTCCAACATCACGCTGGACTGGGTGGTGCCGAACGACTTAAAGAACCTTCCGGCCATCATCGGCGGCAAGGAGATGGACTTCACCTACGGCGACTGCCAGAAGGAAATGGACATGATCAACAAGGCCTTCATCGAAGTCATGATCGAAGGCGATGCGAACGGCCGCGGCTTCCAGTATCCGATCCCGACCTATTCGATCACGAGGGACTTCGACTGGAGCGAGACGGAGAACAACAAGCTCCTGTTTGAGATGACCGCCAAATACGGCACCCCGTATTTCTCCAACTACATCAATTCCGACATGGAACCTTCGGACGTCCGCTCCATGTGCTGCAGACTGCGTCTGGATCTGCGCGAACTGCGCAAAAAATCAGGCGGGTTCTTTGGCTCCGGCGAATCCACGGGTTCGATCGGCGTCGTGACCATCAATATGCCGCGCATCGCGTATCTGGCAAAGGACGAAGCGGACTTTTACGCAAGGCTCGACAACCTCATGGACATTTCCGCCAGAAGCTTAAAGACCAAGCGTACCGTCATCACAAAGCTCCTGGAGCAGGGACTGTATCCTTACACCAAGAGATATCTGGGGACCTTTGAGAATCACTTCTCCACCATCGGCCTCATCGGCATGAACGAAGTGGGTCTCAATGCCAAGTGGCTTCGCAAGGATCTGACGGACGAGAAGGTGCAGCGCTTTACGAGAGACGTGCTGAACCACATGCGCGAGCGTCTTTCCGATTACCAGGAACAGTACGGCGACCTCTACAACCTGGAGGCGACGCCGGCAGAGTCCACGACGTATCGTTTCGCCAAACACGACAAGGAGCAGTTCCCGGACATCATCACGGCGAACATGAACGGAACGCCGTATTACACGAACTCCTCCCACCTGCCGGTCGGCTTTACCGAGGATGTGTTCTCGGCGCTCGACATTCAGGACGATTTGCAGACGCTTTATACTTCCGGCACGGTCTTCCATGCCTTCCTCGGCGAAAAGCTCCCGGACTGGAAGGCGGCGGCCAACCTCGTCAGAAAGATCGCGGAGAATTACAAGCTCCCGTATTACACGATGTCGCCGACCTACTCCGTCTGCAAGGAACATGGGTATCTGGTGGGCGAGCAGTACACCTGCCCGCACTGCGGAGAAAAGACGGAAGTCTACAGCCGTATCACGGGGTACTATCGTCCGGTCCAGAACTGGAACGACGGCAAGGCCCAGGAATACAAAGACCGTCAGGTTTACAACATCGGACGCTCGACGCTGACGCACATGGGTCCGAAGCCCGCACCGATCGACCTGCCGCTTGAAAAGCCGGCAGCGGAAAAGACCATGGGCGACAAGATCGCGGAAGCGGTCGAGACCGTGGAGATGGAGAACGCGATGCTTGCGGAACAGGTCCTTCTCTTCAAGACGACCACCTGCCCCAACTGCAAGGCGGCGGAACAGATGCTCAATCAGGCGGGGATCGCCTATAAGGAACTGAATGCCGACGAGGAGAGAGAACTGGTCGAAAAGTACGGCATCATGCAGGCGCCGACCCTTGTTCTGGACGAGGGTGACCATTTTGAGAAATACCGCGGCGTCTCCGACATCAAGGGCTTTGTGATGTCGCAGAATAAGTAAACATACAGGAACGACGGAAGGGACAGGTCCGGAAAAGGCCTGTCCCTTTTATTCTTCTTCGGGAAAAGAACGGATGGAACTGACGAAGGTCAAGGGGATCGGCGCAAAGACCGCCGAACAATATCATAAGCTCGGGATCGATACGGCAGAGGAACTGATCCGGCATTTTCCGCGCGGCTATGATTTTTATAAAAAACCGATCCGTGTCTGCGATGCCAAAGAGGGGGAGATCGTCTCGCTCCTTTTAACGATCGTGGGACAGGGGAGCGGTACCCGTTTCGGAAAGAGGTCTCTTGTGCACTTTAAGGCGGCCGATGAAACGGGAGAGGTGCGCCTTACCTACTTCAACATGCCCTATCTGCGCTCTGTCCTGAAACCAAAAAGCAAGCATGTATTTCGCGGCTTTTTAAAGACAAATGCCAGAGGGGGAAAATACCTGGAGCAGCCGCAGTTGTTTTCGCCCGAAAACTATGCGGAGATGGAAGAGAGGTTTCTGCCGCGTTATGCCCTGACGCAGGGGTTAAAAAATGCCGCGGTCATCAAGCATATGCAGAAGGCGCTCTTAGAAGTGCTGCCCGTTCCGGAGTACCTCTCGGAAGAGGACAGAGAGGCAAACGGCCTGATC
>JAGAHC010000098.1 GCA_017627275.1 Lachnospiraceae bacterium | reverse complement strand
TTTTTAGATGGTTATATTATAGCACAAAAAGCGCTGAAAATCCGCATAAAATCGGCATTTCCGAAGATTTCAAAAGGGAAACATATGGATAAAAAGACAAAGCCCGCAGCGTGTTTGCTACGGACTTTGTCTTCAGTCTGAGACTCCTAAGAGTCTTTTTTATTCCTTACGACAGCTTATGAATAAACAGACCCGACAAAAGCTTGGGCTCAAACCACGTCGACTTCGGGGGCATGAGGCGTCCGGCGTCCGCAACGGCAAACAGCTCGCCGATGGCGGTCGGATACATGGAGAAGGCAACGCCTCCGGTTTCCGCGACACGTTTTTCCAGTTCCGAAAGTCCCCGGATCCCGCCGACGAATTCGATGCGGTGATCGGTCCGCGGGTCCTCGATCCCAAAGAGCGGTGTCAGCACCTCTCTCTGCAGAAGAGACACGTCCAGCCCATCGACCGGATCGCCCGACTTTAAGTTGTTCGGAACCTGCAGCATGTACCAGCTGTCTCCGAGGAACATGCCGATCTCGCCTTTGGCGGTAGGCTTTGCCTGTTCCTGTTTATAGGGCTTGACCTGGAACTTCTCTTTCAGTTTGATGAGCAGCGTCTCTCTGGTCAGTCCGTTCAGATCTTTGACCACACGGTTGTAGTCCAGGATCTTCAGTTCGTCTTCCGGGAACAGTACGCAGAGGAACCGGTTCCATTCCTCTTCGCCGGTATAGTTTCCCGCAGCCTCTCTTCTGCGAAGGCCGACCTTCACGGCCGACGCGCAGCGGTGATGTCCGTCCGCGATATAGATGGCATCGATTCCGGCAAACGCTTCCCTGACAGCCGCCACGTCTTCCGTATCCGCAATGACCCAGATGCGGTTGTGCACCAGGTTCAGTTCGTTTTCAACGCCGCCTGTCGACGAGAATTCGTAGACCGGTTCTTTTTCCTTTGTCTTCTGCGCCACCGCGGCGATGGCATCGTTATGGCGATACGCCAAAAAGATCGGGCCCGTCTGCGCGTCACAGGTATCCACGTGGCGGATGCGGTCCTGCTCCTTGGCCTCCACGGTGTTCTCATGTTTTTTAACAACGCCGTTTAAGTAATCATCGATGGAAGCGCAGGCAACGATCCCGGTCTGCGTTCTGCCCTGCCAGGTCTGTTCATACAGGTAATAGCAAGGCGTTTCGTCCTGCACGAAGGAACCGTTTTCGATCTTCTCGTCAAGCAGCGTCCTTGCCTTTGCGTAGACTTCCTCCGCATAGGTGTCGACCTCCGCGGGAAACTGTGTCTCAGCGCGGTCGATCGCAAGGAAGGAGTCCGGATTCTTTTTGACAATGGCCGTTGCTTCCTCCCGGTTCACAACGTCATAGGGAAGTGCGGCGATCGCTGCCGCCAGTTCTTTTGTCGGACGATACGCCCGAAAGGGGGTAACCTGTGCCATGCTCGTTCTCCTTTACTTAATCACTCTCACCCTGTACACGCCGTCGACTTCCTCCAGTTTCCGGATCGCCTTTGCGGTCGGTACGGAATCCAGATCCACCAGCGTGTAGGCGATGTCTCCGCGGGACTTGTTGGCAAGCTCCGCGATGTTGATGCCTTCCGCCCCCATAATGGCGGCATTCTGCGTGATCATGTTGGCCTTGTTCTCATGAAGGATCGCGATGCGCGATGCCGTCATGCAGACGCCCATATCACAGTTCGGATAGTTCACGCTGTTCTTGATATTGCCGTTTTCCAGATAATCACGAAGCGCATCTACGGCCATGCGCGCGGAGTTCTCTTCCGACTCCTCGGTCGAAGCGCCCAGATGCGGCGTCGTAATGCAGTTTTTATGTCCTGCGATCAAAGGGTTCGGGAAGTCGGATACATAGCGTCTGATCTTCCCCTCGTCGATGGCCTTTAAGACCGCCGCTTCGTCTACCAGCTGGTCTCTCGCCATATTGATCAGGATGACGCCCTTCTTCATCCTGGCGATGGCCTTTTTGTCGATCATGCCCTCGGTCTGCTTCATGAGCGGGACATGGATGGTAATAAAATCACAGTTCTTGTAAATGTCATTCAGATCCGTCACATGCGTGATCTTGCGGGACAGGTGCCAGGCATTTTCGACAGACACATACGGGTCATAGCCGTACACATCCATGTCCATGTAAACGGCGGCATTGGCGACCCGCACGCCGATGGCGCCGAGACCGATGATGCCGAGTTTTTTGCCTTCCAGTTCCGTCCCCGCGAACTGCTTCTTTTCCTTTTCAACGTCGGACGCGATCGACTTGTCTTTTTTATTATCCCTGACCCAGTCGACGCCTTCCACGATGTCGCGGGATGCCATTAACATTCCGGCGATCACCAGCTCCTTTACGCCGTTGGCATTGGCTCCCGGGGTGTTGAACACCACGATGCCCTTCTTGGCGCAGTCTTCGAGCGGAATGTTGTTCACGCCGGCGCCGGCTCTTGCAATCGCAAGGAGCTTCTCCGAAAACTCCATGTCGTGCATCTTCGCGGAGCGGACAAGGATCCCGTTTGCCTCTTCGATCTTCTTCGTATATTTGAATCCGTCTCCGAATCGTTCGATGCCGACTTTGGAGATCTCATTCAGTGTCGTATACTTAAACATCTGCTTCCTCTTCTTTTGTTTCTGACAGGATGGCTTCCCGGTTGGCTGCTTCAAACTCCTTCATAAAGGAAACGAGCTTATCGACGCCTTCCATCGGCATGGCATTGTAGAAGGAGGCGCGCATGCCGCCGACGCTGCGATGGCCTTTCAGAGAAACGAGGCCCGCCGCCTCCGCTTCTTTCAAAAACTGCGCATCCAGATCCGCGTTGCCCGTCACGAAGGGCGCGTTCATGCAGGACCTGTCTTCTTTCCGCGCCGTGCCGCGGAAAAGTCTGCTCTCGTCCAGAAAGTCATAGAAGCGCTTTGCTTTTTCTTCACGCAGGGTCTGCATCGCGGAAAGACCGCCCTGCTCTTTGATCCATTCAAAGGTCAGGCCGCACATATAGATCCCGAACGCAGGCGGTGTATTAAATAAGGAACCTTTCTCCGCATGGGTATGATACTGCAGCATCGTCGGTACGGAAGGAAGAAGGTCGTCGCGGATCAGATCCTCTCTGATGACAACGATGACCACGCCCGCAGGGCCGACGTTCTTCTGCACACCGCCGAAGAACAGGCCATACTTTTCCACGTCGATGGGCCTGGAGAGAAAATCGGAAGACATATCCGAAACGAGGATGTGGCCTTTGGTGTCCGGCAGTGTTTGATACTCCGTCCCGTAGATCGTATTGTTTTCGCAGATATAGAGATAGTCTGCGTCATCCGGGATACTCAGGTCCGAGCAGTCCGGAATGCAGGAGAAGTTCTCCTCTTCGGAAGAAGCCGGAATGATGACCTCGCCGAACCGGGCCGCTTCCTCGGCCGCCTTCTTTGCCCAGTGTCCGGTGACGATGTAGGCCGCCTTATGATTGCGCATCAGATTAAGCGGCACCATGGCAAACTGAGTCCAGCCGCCGCCCTGTAAAAACAAGACCTTATAATTGTCGGGGACGCCGACAAGGCTCCTGAAATCCGCCTCCGCTTTTTCGATGATCCCGCCAAACGTCTTTCCGCGGTGACTCATCTCCATGACGGACATGCCGCTTCCCTGATAGTCCAGCAATTCGTCCTGCGCTTTTTTCAGGACCTCCTCCGGCAGCATCGCCGGTCCAGCCGAGAAATTAAATACTCTGCTCATTGTCTTTCCCTTTGATTCTCTCGAGTTCTTATTTTTATGCAGTCAAAAAGCACTGCCTGTGGCCGTATGGGTACGATTATACCACCTGGCAATGCTTTTTTGTCAGTTTCCCTCGCGGCCGGACAAAAGGATCCGGTCGTTGTCCAACGCCTTCCCGGCATTCTCCGCAAAGCGCCTGAGCAGGTCCTCCACCTGCATAGCCGCTCTCTCCTGTCCGCTCACGTCCAGTACGATGCGACCGTCCGCCATCATCAGCGTCCGGTTTCCCAGGGTGAGCGCCTGCTGCATGTTGTGAGTCACCATCAGGCAGGAGATCTTTTTCTCTTCGATGATCTCCTTCGTCAGGGCAAGGACCTTTTCGGCCGTTGCGGGATCGAGCGCCGCCGTATGCTCGTCCAGCAGAAGGAGCTTTGGCGTAACGACGGTCGCCATCAAAAGCGTCAGGGCCTGCCTCTGTCCGCCCGACAAAAGACCCACCGGCGTATCCATTCTGTTTTCAAGGTCCATCTTTAACAGCGAAAGCCTCTCCCGGAACATCTTGTGCTCCTCTTTCGAAACCCTGGAAAAGATGGATTTCTTCGGCTCGGAGGCCCGTAAAAAGGCCACGGAGAGATTCTCTTCAATGGTCATGTTCGGCGCCGTTCCCATCATGGGGTCCTGAAACAGTCTTCCGATGTAGCGGCTCCTGTCGTGTTCCTTCTCGAAGGTGATGTCCCTGCCGTCCAATTCGATGAAGCCCTCATCCAGCAGGAAGGAGCCGGCGACGGCGTTAAACAGCGTCGACTTTCCGGCCCCGTTGGAGCCGATGATGGTGACAAAGTCTCCGTCCGGGATCGTCAGGTTTACATGCTCCAGCGCATGCTTCTCGTGCACGGTGCCGGGATGAAAGGTCTTTGATGCATCAATGAGTCTGAGCATGTCACATCCCCCTTTCTTCCGTAAGGAGCATCTCTTTTCGTTTCTTCAGACGGTCATGCTTGTCTTTTCTCTCCGCGATCATCTTCCTGGCTGCGGGCGTTGCGATGGCGATGGCAACGATCACTGCCGACACCAGCTTGAACGCCTGCGTCGGCACGTTGATGCGAAGGGCCAGCGCAATGATGAACCGGTAGATGACGGATCCCGCGATGGTGCCGAAGATCCTCGTCACCATCTTTCCTCTGCCGAACAGCGTCTGCCCGATGATCAGCGAAGCCAGCGCGATGGTCACCATACCAGTGCCCATGTTGATCTCACAGTTCTTGTTGTACTGGCCGATGAGCGATCCCGCCATCCCGGTCAGCGCGCCGCCGATGCAAAGTCCCACCGTCACGGTAAAGGCCGGGTTGATGGAAGAAGCGCTCACCATGGCGGAAGAATCTCCCGTTGCCCGGATGGAAAGCCCGAGCCTCGTTTTCAAAAACCAGTTGATCAAAAGGGCGATCACAATCAGCAGGAGAAAGAGAAAGATCGATCGATGCCACGCCTTCCAGAACGGAGATCCGCCGAGTCCCGCGACGAGGTCATAGATCGTCTTTTTTCCGACGACGTTCAGGTTGGTCTTCATGCCCATCACAAAAAGGTTGATGGTATAAAGCGCCGTATTGACGATGATCCCCGCGAGGATGCTCTGCACGCCGAACCGCGTCTGCAAAAGCGCCGTCGTGAACCCGGAGATGATGCCTGCCGCCATGGCGGCAAAGATCGCCAGGACCGGGTGCCCCGCAATGGTCACCGCCACACCGACGGCTGCTCCCAGCATGTAGCAGCCGTCGGTGGAAAGATCACAGATATTCAAAATCGTAAAACTGATAAACAACGAGAGCGCGATCAGCGCGTAGATCAGGCCGTTGTCCAATGCTGTCTGGAATATCGCTAGTGGCATTTCATTCTCTCTTTTCTGTCATAATCCGATGTACAAGGTGTCTGAGATCATTCAAACGATTCCGCCGTCGTGATCTCCACGATCTCCGAGCAGAACGGGTCAAAGGCTTCTTTGACCGCGTCAAGGTCAAAGCCGAGCGCTTCCGTGGTCTCCGTATTGACGGTCGCAATGCCGTTTTCCAGGGTAACGACCGGATAGGATGCCGCTTCCTGTCCGCCTTCCAGGATGTCCGCCACGATCTTTGCCGTCTCGACACCGAGGTCCGCGTAATTGATGCCGAAGCCTAAGAAAGCGCCGTTTAAGGCAAAGCTGTCCGCGCCGGCGTAGTGCGGGATCCCGGCGTTCATCAGTTTCTCATAGATCGCCAGTTCCGCGTTCATAACGGTATTGTCCGTAGGGGTAAAGACCGCGTCCACTTCTTCGCCGATCAGCGCGTCTGCCGCCATGCTGACTTCGTCCGTGTTGGTTCCCGTCTTCTCGACATATTCCACACCCTTTTCGTCGAGGAAGGCCTTGGCGTCGGCAATGGCCTGCGTGGAAGAATCTTCGCTGGTGGAATACAGAAGGCCGATCTTATCCGCTTCCGGATCCTGCGCAAAGATCAGGTTCATGATCGCTTCGGTGTTGAGTGCGTCAGAAGTTCCCGTGATGTTCATACCGGGCGCCTCGAAGGATTCGGCAAGACCCGCGCCGACAGGATCAGTCACCGCCGAGAAGATGATGGGCGTTTCCGTTCCTTCAAAGACCGACTGCGCCGTCAGTGCCGTAGGGGTCGCGATGCAGACGACCGCGTCCACGGCATCATCCTTTAACTGCGCGAGCGACTGCGAAATGATGGTCGAATCGCCCTGTCCGTTAAATGTATAGTTCTCATAATCAAACGTCACGCCGCGCTCTTCTCCGAGGCGGTCAAGTTCTGCCTGCACATTCTCCTGGATCTGGTTTAAGGATGCATGCTCCATAAAGGAAACGATGCCGACCTTAAAAGTCTGCGCAGGCTCTTCCGAAGATGCTGCCGGTGCCGCTGTCTGCGCGCATCCCGTAAGTGTCCCGAATACCATTCCGAGTGTCAGTACCATGGCCATCAGTTTCTTTTTCATAACGATCTCCTTTCTACTCCTCCGGGACCCTTATACAAGAAAAGCGTCCCAGAAACTTCTGTTTCTGAGACGCCGATATTCATCAACGCGGTACCACTCAGCTTGCAGCCTTCTTCAGGTCTGCCCCTCTTTGCACGCACCATCATGCGCTCCTATTGATCACGGGTAAGGTTCCCGTCGGCTCCTACTTAGTTTCCCTGTTCGGGCCGCCCTCAAAAGTCCATTCGGTTTTCTGCTTCGTACGGCATTTCCACCATCTGCCGCTCTCTGTGACTCCACATTGAAAACGTACTACTCTTTCTCAACGGTTTGGTATGAAATTTGAACCTATAGTATCTCCTCCGACTTTGTCTTGTCAAGAAAAACATTTCCGTCCTTTACGGTTCAAATCGAAATGGCTACAATAAGATGAAACCTACAGAAAAAACAGAAACGGCGGAACATTCCCATGCAGATCTCTTTACTATCATACGCGATCCATTCCTTTATCAAAAGACGGGCTGTGCTTCTTTGCACCGCTCTTTTCCTTGTGCTGACAGGCTGTGCCTATTCCGGGAACGTCCTACAGCCCGCAGGGGATACATCTCCTGCCGCAGACACACAGACAACACAGGACGCGCAGACAGAAGAAACGGAAGAACCTGCTTCCGCGGCATCCGCAGCCGACACAGAACCGGCAAAGAAGGCGGTTCCTTCTTCCATGAAACGTCTTCCGCTGAACAGAGAATATACCTTCGGGGAAGAGGACGCTCCCCGCACGCTCCTCTTAAAGGAGTGGGCCGATGACAGCAGCGCGGAGGTGCTGCTTACGATCGAAACCGAGGGTTCCAAGGCGATCGCGGATGTGGGATACACGGAGTTTCACCCTTATCTGATCACGCTTTCTCCGGATTACGAATATAACGAAACGGAGGAGACGCGCTATTATCTGTATCTTGACGCCGCGGGAGAGCTCGGACAGCGCGCGCTCTTCATCTACGACCTGAACGGCGCTTCGCTGACAGAGACGACGCAGGTCCCGCTGGGACTCTATTCCGGCGCAGGCGCTTCCCTGTCGCCGGAATCCTTTATCCTGGAAAACAGCTGCGCCTTTCTGACCTCCTACACCATTCGAAAAGAATACCATGTCGGAAAAGACGGGATTCCGGAATCCGACGTAGAGGACTTCTTCTTCGACACCCCGGAAGAATATGTCGTCACTGCCAAAAAAGAGAGCCTCGGCGGCGAAGTCTTCCGCTCCGCAAGAGGCGTCGCTACAAAGCAGCGCCCGGTCGCAGAGGGAGAGGAACTCGTTTTATACGCAACCGACAATGCCACCTATATTGATCTGGAGAACATAAAAAACAAGAGAGTCTACCGCTTCCTGATCGACAGTTCCAAATATCCCCCGCAGATCGGGGAGGAAAGCATCACTTCTTTGTTTGACGGATTCGTTCTGACCGGCCAGGAATAAAGCCGCAGAAAGCAGGCTGGCGATCAGGTAAGAAGCACCATCATAACCGGGACCGTCAGAAAGATCCCGAGCATCGTCAGCGTGGCGCCGACGGTCGCGAACCGTTCATCCGCCCCAAAGGCCCCTGCCCAGACTGTGCTCTGTGTAAAGGAAGGCAGTCCCGCCTCAATGATAAAGACGTTTCTCGCGAGTCCCTCCACATGAAACAGCAGACAAAAGCCCACGCAGATGAGCGGTGCGATCAGGAGCCTGATCACCAGCAACGTCGGGATCCCCTTCATCAGCCGGATGTTCTTCAGTCCCATCTCATACACGATGAAGCCGCAGTACATCAGCGCAAGCGGTGTAACGATATCACTCAGGTATTTTGCAAACGTCATCACCATATCGGGCGGACGAAAGCCAACGATCAAAAACACGATACAGAGGACCAGGGAAATGATCGGCGGTTTTTTGGCCACGTCCTTCAAAAGGGCTGCGATCCGGCCCGCGGCGCTCTGCCCCGGGTCCTCCTTCCCCTCTTCCTTTCCGGCATGCTCGATCAAAAGCAGCGCCACCGTCTGCGTAAAGACCGTGGAGACCAGGTAATACAGCATGATATAGGGGACCGCGACTTCCCCGAACAACTGCAGTCCCATCGGCAGGCCGATGAATAAGGTATTGGATATAAATGCGAGCGACACGAACACGCCGAACTGTTTTCGCGGCAGTTTCAAAAGCCGCCCCGCCAGGAGGCTGATAACCAGCAGGACCGAGATGGTCAGGATCGGAACGATCAGATGCCCGCCAAGGCGCGTCAGCTCCTCCCGCTTGATGTTGTTCAACAGGCCGATCATGGTGTTCATCGGAACGCCGATATTGAGGATGTAGCGGCTGATGAATCTCTTTTCACTTTCCGTCATCCATCCGAAGACGCCCAGCACATAGCCTACCGCCATCAGGCAAAAGATGATGAAGACCGCGGAAAGCGCGTGAAAAAAAGTGCCCATTGGAATCCAAATCCTCCTAAATCAATCCGACCGACTTCATGAAAAAGATCCAGAGAAACAGGGTAAAGCCGGATAATACCGTCGAGATCATCACGTAGTGGGACGCCAGTTCTCCGTCCGCGCCCATGGCCGCCGACATCGTAAAGGTCGACACCGCGTTCGGCGTGGCAAACAACGTAAAGAATACAAAAAGATGGATCGGGTCCATCCGCAGAAGTTTTGCAAAGACCAGCATGATGGCCGGCAGCCCGACCAGTTTGATCATGGTCGTCGGCAGAACGAGCCGGAGGTTCCTCCGGACCGCGGCAAAACGCAGCGTCGCTCCCAGGATGATCAGCGCCAGCGGCGTGGTGGCGTTCACGATGCCGCGCACAGGCGTCATCAGCCAGGTGGGCAGGACAACGTGCAGTTCATGCAAAAGAATCCCGATGACAGCGCCGTCCACCAGCGGGTTGGTCAGGATCTTTTTGATCAGCCCCGGTACCGATATGTTTGCTCCGCGATAATACTCGAGAAGAACGACCGCGACCACGTTGTAGACCGGCACGATGATCGTAATGACGATCCCCGCCAGAGACGCTGCCTCATCCCCAAAAAGGTTGATTGCCAAGGGGATCGCAAACAGCACCGCATTGCTGCGGAAGATCCCCTGAACGACGACCGGTATTTTCCTTCTGTCAACAATAAAGCGCGGGACCAGGATGCTCACGATCAGGATGACCGCGAGATCGCACAGTACGCACAGCAGCACAAAGCCCCAGTCGAAAACGTAATCTTCCGAGACGGCATAGACGCTGTTGAAAGTGAGAAAAGGAAAGAAGCAATAAAAGACGAGACGATTGAGTTTGTCCCATGTCGTCTCATCTACGATTCCGATCCTCTGTATAAGGTAGCCGAACGCGATGTACACAACGAACGGCATGACCGCATTAACTGCGATGTGAAAACTTTCCATGCCCCCTATTATGACATGTTTTCGGCAAAAAAACAGAGCCCTGTGAAAAGGGCTCTGTTGACAACCTTCCGGTGATTTATCCGCCGTGCCTCATCAGATACAGCAGCGCCTCTCTGTCCCACAGAAGAACACCCAGCGCCTCCGCGTCCTCTTCCGCCTGCGGCGTAAAGTAGTTGTTGATCAGGACGACTGCCCGGTCCGCCTCATAGATGTCCCGTCCCGAGTAAGCCTCCTGCACGGCCTTGTTGCCGACCTTTCCCTCGTAGCACTTGCACTGGATCGCGTAGCGTACGCCGTCTTTGTCTGCCAGAATGTCGATTCCGTGGTCACCGGTCGCTTCGGTCAGCCGCACTTTCCGGTACCCGTTTTTCTTCAACAGTTCCGCACAGAACCTCTCAAACGTGCTGCCGTCCATCGCGTCGAAGTCGATGTGTTTCGGGCGAAGGATCAGCCGCAGGGAAACGTACAGGAGAAGAAGTCCCAGCCCGCAGGCCGCGACGAAAGCTGTCTGCACTTACTTGCTGTAATCGAAGAAGCCCTTGCCGGTCTTTCTGCCGAGCTGGCCGCCGCGGACCATCTTCTTTAACAGAAGGTGCGGACGATACTTCGGATCGCCGGTCTCTGTGTAGAGCACGTTCATGATCTCCAGGCAGACATCCAGGCCGATCAGGTCGCCCAGAGCGAGCGGTCCCATCGGGTGGTTTGCGCCGAGCTTCATGGCCTTGTCGATATCTTCCGCGGAAGCGAGGCCGTCTGCGTAGATGCTGATGCCTTCATTGACAAGCGGGATCAGAACACGGTTGACGATGAAGCCCGGGCCGTCCTGTACGAGCACGGGATCCTTGCCGACTTCTTTGCTGATCTCGAAGACCTTTTCGCACATATCCTGCGGCGTGTTGAGGCCCGGGATCACTTCGATGAGCTTCATGACCGGTGCCGGATTGAAGAAGTGAAGGCCGATCAGCGGACGGCCGATCAGGCTCTGCAGCTCTGTAATAGACAGAGAAGAGGTGTTGGTGGAGAAGATCGCGTCTTCCTTGCAGATCTCTTTCAGCTTTCCGAACACTTCAATCTTTGCTTCGAGGGTCTCCAGCGCGCTCTCGACAACGAGATCCGCATCCTTTGCCAGATCCAGGGGGCCGAAGGTAACGAGGCCTTTGATCCTGTCAGCTTCTTCCTGCGTGATCTTTTCCTTGTCAGCAAGTTTCTGAATGTTCTTGTCGAATTTTTCCTTCTTCGGAGCGGGATCCTTACCGGTTACGATGCACATCGCAACCTCATCGCCGTGCTGCGCAAATACCTGGCCGATGCCCATTCCCATTGTGCCTGTTCCTACGACTGCTACTTTCATACGTACACACCTCTTTCCTGTTAAAATTGTTTTTTATTGTTTTTTAAAAAACTATGGAACCTTCATTATTTTACCAGAAGTTATGCAATATGTCCTTTTCCTTTTCTAATATTTCCCTTAAAATATAAATTTAACAAACTTACGAAAACAGGGTTCATTCCCATGGAGACAGGAAGAGAGGTACCTATGAAAAAAGAAAGCTTCGGATCCCGGATCGGTTTCATCCTGGTCAGCGCCGGCTGCGCCATCGGTATCGGAAACGTCTGGAAGTTTCCCTACCTGGTCGGTGCGTACGGCGGCGGCATCTTCGTCTTATTCTATCTCCTGTTTCTGATCGTCATGGGGATCCCCGTCATGACCATGGAACTGGCGGTCGGAAGAGCCTCGAGAAAAAGCGCCGTGGGCGCGTACAGCGCTCTGGAGAAGCCGGGAAGCAAGTGGCACATCCACGGCTGGTTTGCCTTTGCGGGCTGCGCCCTTCTGATGATGTATTACACGACCGTATCCGGCTGGATGCTTTCGTATTTCTTCAAGTTTGCCTTCGGTACCTTTGAAGGCCTTGCGGGCGAAGAAGTGGATGCCGTCTTCGGCGGACTCCTTGCCGATCCGCAGGAGATGACGCTTTCCATGATCGCCGTCGTGCTTCTGGGCTTCCTTGTCTGTTCCTTCGGACTGCAAAAGGGACTGGAGAAGGTGACAAAGATCATGATGAGCGCCCTGCTCATTCTGATCGTCCTGCTTGCCCTGCACTCCTTAACGCTGCCCGGCGCCGCGAAAGGCGTCTCCTTCTATCTTTTGCCGAGCATTGAAAATGTCCGGGCGGCCGGTCTGGTCAACGTCCTTTCCCAGGCCATGAACCAGGCCTTCTTTACGCTAAGCCTTGGCATTGCCGCCATTGAGATTTTCGGAAGCTACATGTCCGACGAATATACGCTGACGGGAGAAGCCGTCCGCATCGGCGCCCTCGATACCTTTGTCGCTCTGGTGTCCGGACTGATCATCTTCCCCGCCTGCTTCTCCTATCAGGTGCAGCCGGATGCAGGCCCCTCGCTCATCTTCATCACTCTGCCGAAGGTCTTTCTGCATATGACTGGCGGACGTCTCTGGGGAGCGTTGTTCTTCCTGTTTATGACCTTTGCCAGCTTTTCCACCGTCATTGCCGTGTTTGAAAATCTCCTGGCAAACAGCATCGAAAACTTCGGCTGGACCAGGAAGACGGCCGTGCTCGTAAACTGCGTCTTCATCCTGATCGCCAGCATGCCCTGCGTGCTCGGCTACAATCTGTGGAGCGATCTGCACATCATCGGTGCAAGAGATGTGCTCGACAGCGAGGACTTCATCGTAAGCAACCTCCTTCTGCCGATCGGCTCTCTGGTCTATCTTCTCTTTTGTGTCACAAAGTGGGGATGGGGATTCGACAACTACCTTGCCGAGTGCAATAAGGGGAAGGGGTTGAAGATGTCGCCGAAGTTCAAGCGCTTCTTCCAGTTTGGCCTTCCCGCGCTGATCCTGTTTATTCTGATCCAGGGGCTGATTGGTTAAAGACGGTTCTTTCCGATCTCTTCAGGCGCATGGCAAACTGCAGATAAAAATTCCGCATGGGATCATAGGGTGTCTGGTAGAACAGTTCCAGAATCTTCAGATTGATCTTTTTTGTCTTTGCCATGTCGCCGATGTGCGCGATCTTTTCCTTGGTCTCTTTTATAAAGTAATGCCAGTCGGAGACGAACCGTTCATACGGTTCGATCTCCGAAATGCCAAGCCATTGTTCGATCTTTATCTTTGACTTATCGGTCTTCCCGCATCCTCCTTCGACGATGAAGTAGCGAAAGCCCGTCCCGTCATAGTCTCTGCCGAGCGGAAACAGTCTGCAGAGTCCCGGACGGAATTCATGGATCTGACATCTTCCGTTTTTGTCCAGGAAAAAACACGCTTCTTCGTTCTGCTCCTGTTTCATCAAAAGGTGCGGCAGGATAACGCCCTCCTCCGCGTGCAGGCCAATCGCCGTCTCCAGAAGGTCTGAAAAAGATCGCCCGAGATGAAGCGTCAGCTCATGGACGTCGAGCGGATCCAGGCGGATCGACTCTCCCATGCTGCGGCAGCACTCCCCGCAGCCTTCGCAGTGCGCGCTTGCGATCCGCGCCATGTCTTTTGCCTGATAAAACCGTGTGTTATCTTCCATCCTGATCCTCTGTCTCTAAACACGTCCTGTCTGTCCTACAGATGCAGGAAGTGATCGCTGTAAACGCGGAAAGCGGACGGGATCGGATAGGTCGTCAGGACATCCTTCCGGTCCGCAAACACAAAGCCGTCCCTGTGCAGCCTCTTCCTGGTCTCCGCCTCCTCTGCCTCCGGCTCGTCCACGCGTACCTCGTATCCGGTCATGTGCCATTCCTTATGCGTAAAGATGTGGACGGCTTTTTCCAAAGCCTTGATGCGAAGGGGCGAGAGGCCAAGCAATCGTATAAAGTCTCTTGCTTCTTTCCGGGAAAGTTCTCCCTCTGTATTCGGGAACTCATAAAGGCCGGCAAGCAGTCCCCTTGCGGGCCTCTTATGGAGCAGGGCCTTCTCCGCCGTCAGTATGATGAACACCGTTTTGGCCTCGATCCTGCGCGCCGCTTTTTCCGGCATGACGGGGTAGGCGGTCTCTTCATGATTTCGGTGGGAAACGCAATCCTTTTTCCACGGGCACTTCTCACACAGGGGCTGCGCGTTCGGAAGACAGACGGCCGCGCCCAAATCCATCAGCGCCTGGTTGCAGTCTCCGGGAACATTGCGCGCGGCGGATCCTGTTTTTCCTTTTGCAGTCTTCTCTTCAAAGATCTCCTGAAAGTACCGCTCTGCCGCCTTCTTTGTTTTTGTCTCCGCGATGCTCTCCCTCCAGCCTGTCATGCGCGCAAACACCCGCAGGAGGTTGCCGTCCACGGCCGGTACGCATTCCCCGAACGCGATCGAGGCGATGGCTGCTGCCGTATAGGGGCCGATGCCCGGAAGCTTTTTCAATTCTTCATAAGACGCGGGGATCTCTCCGCCGTATTCTTCTGCGATCTGCACCGCCGCCCTGTGCATGTTTCGGACGCGGCTGTAATAGCCAAGCCCCTCCCAGACTTTCAGATATTCGTCCTCTTTTGCCTTCGCCAGGCTCTTTACGTCCGGAAAGGTTTTTAAAAAGCGCTCATAATAGCCTTTTACCGCTTCGACCCTCGTCTGCTGCAACATGATCTCCGAGATCCAGACATGATAAGGCGCAGGATCCTCCCTCCAGGGAAGGATCCTGCGGTTGTTGTCATACCAGTCTAAGAGAGATCTTCTCATCACAGAAAGAATTTATACAGAAAGAGCGGATTGGAATCGGCGATGTCGCCGCACAGGGTCTTCACCTGTTCCAGATACGACTGCATCCCGTCGTCTGCGCAGGAGCAGTTTTCAAAGATCAGAAACAGCGCGGGCTTTCCCTCGGTCAGGACGTCATGCAGGGCGTCCAGGTTTTTCCCGTAATAATCCGGAAGCATGAGTTTCTCCTGCAGTTCCAGATGCAGCGCTTCTTTTTCCCTGATTTCCTTCATATCCAGAAAGACGAGTTTCATACCGTTTCCTTTTCTTTGTTAATACAGCTGCTCAAAGCTTTCGTAATGATCGTCCGTGTAATAGATGCTGCCGTCGTCGGAATAGATGATGCGCTTGGGTCCGCGGCTCTTCTTGCCCAGGGTGTCGATGTCGCATTCCCTGTATTTTTTGTTCTTCGGAAGCAGCCCCTCATAATTGCCGAAGTGATCGCCGCCGATGCACATCCCGGGTGCGAAGTCTTCCAGCGATCCGCCGGACCACCCGAGCTCGTTTGCTTCCTTTTTGGTCATGAAGTTTTCGGGAAGCCTTCCATAGGTGTGGAGGTAGAGCGCGACATCTTCCTTCGAAGTATAACTGCCGTGCTCGTCGATCTGCGCAGTCTCTTCTGCACTTTCCTCCTGCGCAGGCTCCGCTTCCTCGTTCTGCGCCTTCGTCTCTTCCTGCTCTGTCTCGATCAGGACGAGGTCTTCCTGTGTCTGCGCGGCGGAAGAAGCGCTCGGTGCCTCCTGTGCGGTTTTCCCGCAGCCGATCAGAAGAAGGCCTACCAGAAGCGGCAGTATGAAGCGTACAAAGAATCTGTTTTTTCTCATGCGGCCGTGATCCCCGTCTTCTCTTTGACGATGTCCAGAATGATGGCCGTCACCTCATCGATGGAAAGATCCGTGCTGTCCACCAGGACGGCATCCTCCACCTGTTTCAGGGGAGAATGCTCCCTGTGCGTATCGCGGTAGTCGCGTTCTTCGATCTCTTTTTTGACGGCAGCCAGATCGGCCTTTTGTCCTTTTTCGATCAACTCATCATAGCGGCGTTTTGCCCGTACGTCCGTGCTCGCGGTCAGAAAGATCTTTACCTGCGCGTTAGGAAGAACAACACTTCCGATGTCCCTTCCGTCCATGACGACGCTCACATGCTTTGCCAGTTCCTGCTGCAGTTCCACCAGTTTTCTGCGCACGTCCGGATTGGTGCTGCTGGCAGACGCCATATCTCCGACTTCCTGCGTACGCAGGAGCTTGTTCACATTCTCTCCGTCCAGCAGGACCTGCTGCTCGCCGTTTTCGTAGCGGATCGAAATTTCCGCCTCCTTGCAGCGCGCGCTGACGGTTTCGACATCGAGCGCTTCAATGCCTTTGCGCATCAAATGGATCGCCATCGCACGATACATGGCTCCCGTATCGACATACACAAAGGACAGTTCCTTTGCCAGGCGTTTTGCGATGGTGCTCTTCCCCGCTCCCGCCGGTCCGTCGACTGCTATACTGATGATCTGGTCACTCATGTCATTTCCTCTTATCTGATGATCTTGCTTTTCTTTTTCCCGTTGAATCGGTTTCTTAAGCATAACACAGTGCGGAGCATTCCACAAAAGGCGCGCGTTACTTGACAGACCGTCTCTGTGTGCTATTATCTATTTAGATATTATTCTAATTAGATGATTTTCTAAGTTTTGACAGGAGATATGTTTTGGCGTTTGCACAGACTTTTAAAGCCCTATCCGATCCCGCAAGACGGCAGATCCTGGATCTTTTAAAAAAAGGCCCTCTGTCCGCCGGTGAGATCGCGTCGCACTTCGATATGACTGCGGCCACGATCTCCTATCACCTGAAGACCTTAAAGCAGGCGGACCTCGTGCACGAGTCGCGCGACGGCAACTTTATCTACTATCAGATCAATACCACGGTACTGGAAGAAATCATGTTATGGATCACGGATCTCAGGGAAGGAGAAAACGATGGTAAGAAATAACCGAAAGACACTCATCATCACCAGCATCATTACGCTGCTCCCGATCCTCATCGGCATCCTGTACTGGGATAGACTCCCCGATTCCATGGCAACGCACTTCGGGATGGACAATCAGGCGAACGGGTATTCCGGCAAGGTCTTTGCCATCTTCGGACTTCCTCTCCTGCTCCTTGTCGCGCAGTGGTTCTGCGCCTTTCTGACGGCAAACGACCCGCGCAGAAAAAACATCTCCTCCAAGATGTTTACGCTCGTTCTCTGGATCATTCCCGTTGTTTCCCTGCTTTCGGCCGCCACAATGTATCCTTACAATCTCGGCATGCGCCCGGATATCACCTTCTATGCGGAGCTTTTCATGGGCGTTCTGTTCATCATCGTGGGGAACTTCCTTCCGAAGGCAAGGCAGAATTACACCATCGGCATCCGGGCTCCGTGGACGCTTGCCAACGAGGAAAACTGGAACCGGACGCACCGCTTCGCGGGCTTTCTGTGGATCGGCGGAGGGATCCTGATGGTCCTGATGACGCTCCTTGGCGTCAGAAGAATAGAAGTGTTTCTGGTTATCCTGTTTGTGATCTCACTGGTTCCGTTAGGGTATTCTTTCTGGCTGCACGCGAAGAGAGGATTGTGACTATCCTCTCCGATTCAGCTTCGCCATCGACGCGATGGTCGGAATCTGCATGGGACAGACTTCCATGCAGGAAAGTGACTTGGAACAGCCGGCCGCAAAATGTCCGGCGTATTCTTTTCTGAAAGACTCCCCCTGTTCTTTGCTGGTGCTTGCCACGAGGTAACAGTCGTTGGCAAAGACGGCGCCGTAAAAGTGTTCCCCCTTCCCGTAGTTCGGACAGACTTCCAGGCAGAGGCCGCATTTCAAGCACTTGGCAGCGGCATACTGATGCGCATGCTCCTTCGGAGAAGGCGGCGTATACTCTCCGATATAGTCTCCGGATGCCTTCAGGTTCTCCTGGATCACACCCCTGTCCACCACGAGGTCGGAAATAACGGGAAACTTGCTAAGAGGCCGCAGGACGATCTCCTCTCCCAGGTCTCTTACAAAGGTCTCACAGGCAAGCGCCGGATGTCCGTTGATGACCATGGCACAGCCGCCGCACAATCCCTGCAGGCAGGAGCATTCCCACCCGATGCGGGGCGCGTGGTTTCCGTCTGCGTCCACGACGTCGTCCTTGTAATTCAGGGTATCCAGGACGGCTGCGACGGAGGCATCCGCATCGCCGTCATACAAAAAGGTCTGCCAGTAGGGCTCCGCTCCCGGATACTGCTGCCGCAGGATCTTAACTCTCATAGCGTCCCTCCCTGTCGAGTCTTACGCGGAACTCTCCTTCGTCATAGGAGATCACCGTTGCCGCCCTGTAAGCATCTTCTTCCTTCGCGTAATCCTTTCGGAAGTGCGCGCCGCGGCTTTCTCTCCGCTCTTTGGCACAGACCAGGGTGGCCTTCGCAAGCGTCAGGATCCCTTCCAGGCTGTAATTAAAGTACGGCAGGACCGAGCCGTCGTAGCGGATCTTATCCGCTATGGAAAGATAATAGGACACTTCCTCGATCCCCTCCGTCAGATCCTCTTCGTCCCGGACGATCCCGAGTTTCTCCCACAGACTCTCGGCGACCATGTCCCGGATATACATAACCGGGAAGAGGCTCTCCGTCTCCATGGAGCGAAACAGTTTTTCCGACTGCGTCCGGACATAGTCCTCAAAGTCAGGGACAAAGTCGCTGCCTTCGTCCTGCGTCCCGGAGAATCGTCTGGCGATGTCAGCCGCAGCGACCTGTCCGCTGTAGAGCGCAGCGAGGAGCGAATTGCCGCCCAGCCGGTTTGCCCCGTGGTAGATCGATGCGCACTCACCCACGGCATAGAGATTTCGGATATTGGTCTCATGATGATTGTCGACGGCGAGTCCGCCCATAAAGAAGTGGACCGAAGGCTCCACCGGTATGCTTTCCCGGTAGATGTCGATGCCTCTGTATTTCCGACAGAGGTCCCTCAGTTCGGGGATCCTGCTGTCGATGGTCTTTTTTCCGAGAAACGTGACATCCAGGAACACTTCTTTGCCGGCGTTGTAGATCTCTCTCGCAACGACATCCCGGGGCATCAGGTTTCCCTTTTCTCCGTATTTGTCTTCCAGAAAGTAAACGCGTTTTCCGTTTTCGAGATAGTAAAGACGGCCGCCTTCGCCCCGCGCCGCTTCCGAGATCAGCATCCGTTTTCCGGGCGTCCGAAGCGTGGTCGGATGGTACTGGATGAACTCCAGGTTTTTCAGTTCCGCTCCCTGCAGAAACAGGCGTCCGGCCGCATACCCGTCGCACTGGGTGGAGCCGGTCGTCTTTCCGAAAAGCGCGTTCTGGCCGCCGGTTGCCATGATGACCGCGTCAGCCGTAAAAGGTTCCAGTGTCCTTTTCGCCTCGTTGTACAACAGGACGCCGTAGCATCTGCCGTCCCGGATGAGGGCCGAGTGAAAGTCGCTCCAGAGTTTTCGCTCGATCAGGCCCGCCGCTTCATACCGTCTGCATTCCATGACGAGCGTCGACACGATCTGCTTGCCGGTGGAAGCGCCGGAAAAGCAGGTCCTCTGATGGGACTGTCCGCCGAAGGCCCGCTGGTCGATCTCTCCTTTTTCATTCAGGGAAAAGACCGTGCCGATCTTCTGCAGATACCTGACGATGTCGGGCGCCGCTTCACAGAGCCCCCGCACCGCTTCTTCTCCCGCGATGAAACGGCCGCCCCGAAGCGTATCTTCGATGTGGCTCTCTACGGTGTCTCCGTCATTTTGGTGGTTTAAGGCCGCGTTGATGCCGCCGGACGCCATCACGGACTGTGCCCTTTCGGAAGGAAAGGGCGAAACCAGAACGGTCTGTATTCCGTTTTCCGCGCAGTGAAGGGCAGCGCTCATACCGGCTATCCCGCTGCCGATGATGATCACTTTTTTCATGGTCTCACGCAGGCATATTCCACAACATGCCGTAGGTCTGAATGATGATGCCGAGGATCAGAATAAAGGAAACGATGCAGATGACCCACACGATGCGGTCGATCCACTTCTTGACTGTCATGGAAGAAAGAAGTCCCAGGGTCACGAACGCCTTGCTGAAGGAGGTTCCGACGTGAAGGAAGACCGCCGCAAAGAAGAGGGCCTGGATCACGATGGCGAGGAACAGACTGAGCTTCCCGCCGAAGTGCGAGGTCAGGATACCGTAGGCCTTCATATGACCGAACAGGAGCGCCAGCATGGCAATGGCGCTGCCTCTCTGCAGGATGGTGCTTCTGTTTTCCCTCGGGTACTGCAGCAGGTCTGCCGTGTCTTTGGCAAACATCATGATGCTCATCCCCAGGATCATATGCATGATCAGTGCGCCAAGGAGCAGATAGGACAGGAGTTTCGTCACGCCGGGATTGTAGACGAAGTTCACATAGGCATACATCTCGTAGCCCGCGTGGACAAGAAGCAGCAGGATCGTCAGCAGCCCGAAGAAGGCATTGGCTTTTTTCAGTTTCATGCTTTCGCCTTTCTCAGATCTAAAGCGGTAGCACGCCTTCGGCCACCCCTGTTATACCCAAAATGCCGGTTTCCCTGTTGTGTTTTACAATAACACATTCAGAGATATAGAGGAACCGCTCTATGAGCCATAAACGCGGCCCCTCTTTTCCCTCGAAATCAATAATCTATTTGCCCACTTTAGAAATCATAGTTGATATCATTCTGAATCTGATACTTTCCGTTGTTTTTTGTTTTCAGAACATCAACGGCTTCAGCAATGAGTGTTTTAAGCTTTTCTCTGGTTTTTTCATCTGGGCATCCGACGTATCGGAACTCTTTCTCATTATCGATATAAAACGTATCGTAAAGATCGCTGACCGCCATAAATGCATTTGTCAGTTTTTCATCATCGTTCCACTCCGGCGGATTATCATTATCAATGACCTCATCATTTTCATCATAGAGCCAAATGCAATATGTATTGTACTCTAACATCAATCGGATTTTCTTTATCATGATTAATCCTCCTTCATGCTTTTCGGATTTGCGCCGACAATATATCCGTTACTGCCGACTTGAACTGCTATACGTTGTCTTTCTCCGTTGTAAGTGAATTCGTAGACAATTCGAGGCGGGGTTCTTTTACCTTGTGTACCTACGACGTTTCCCTGATAGATAGCCTCTAAAACGTAATTTGGGATTTCATCATTCGAAATTCCCTTTCCATTGAATTCATGTCCATGCCGATCGATAATATGCTGAAGTCCCGACGAGGAATTCCCTTCTTCAAGCCAAACAATTTTGCCTGTAGGATCCTTTGTAATCAGAACGACCTTATCCGGAGATATTCTATCGCCGTTAGCAATTACTTCATCAATCAGAGCCTTACCTTCTCCGCTGGTGCCGGAGAACAGATGAGAATCGCCTTTGCTCACTTCGCCCGCCTCCTCTCGAAGGCCGACGCCGTTTGACTCGGATAAGAAACAACCTTTATGCCCTGATCTTCCAGCTTTTTAAAACACTGGTAATTGGCAGATCCATAAACGATAATAGCACGCGGATGGAGAACATGGACAAGTTCTTCCAACCCCTCCTCAAAACGTTTCCTGTCTGCAAGTTTCCTCGGACTGCCGCCCACTGTTCCAATTGCAACAACGCTGTTCTTTGGTACGCCATCCCAGCAATACCGCCATGATTCGGACGTTCCCCATCTGACATTATTAATGACAGCTAGTCCGTTTACACCTAGCCAGCGCCCGAAAGCCCTCATCCGATATGTATTGTAAATCTTAATAGGCTCCGGAAAATCCTGATAAGTCGAATAATCCGGTGTTATTACACCGGCAAAATGACGGAGGACTTTAAGCGCAAATGCGCTGTCATGCCAAATCCCGCGAGGTCCGTCGAACTTGTAGTCATCCAGATAGAATCCGACAAATGCATTATAAAAGAAGTTTTGATTCTTTCTCGAAAGTTCTCTTTTATATATTTGCTTTGCTTCATCCCACATGATGATCTTTTCAGGAAGATCATCTGCTGTCGTCGGACAAATCGGAATATCGTTTCTGCTAAATGAAACGCCTTTACACATATAAGCGTTCCAAACATCTTTGCACCCTTTCCGGGTACCATTATTCTGAGACATAAAAAAACTCCTTTCGGCACGTGCTCGCAGGGCATAGTGTGCTTGAATAAGATTTACCCTGCGGCTGCGCGACCCAGGAGTCTCAGACTGCAATTTACCAGATTACGGATAGAGACACCCGGAGGCGCAGGTATGGTTTTAGGCTTCAAAAAAAGCATTGAAGATTTCTCGGAGTTCGTCTATCATAGTCTTTACCAGATTACGGGTAGAGATACTCGGAGATAAGCATTGTGGAAGCTGCGCTAGCAGTTACTACAGTGCTTTTCTTTTGTTTTTGACAATCAATACACATCACCTCTTTTCTGTGATAACTATTGCTGAACAGATTTACTAAAGCTTATCTCAATCAACGAGGATCCTGACTACCTTATATACGTCTGTTCTTGGATTCGCCATCTCAGCAGTCTCATTGTTTTCAGCATGATACTCATTAAGTTTTTCACAGTTTTTTATAGCCTCTTTTGTGTTCGGATATAGCACACCAAAATCACAGTAGTTCTTACGGTATCCGGGAAGTTTCTTTTCCAGCTCTCTTACTGCTGCAGAACTGCTTGAAAACGGCTTAGTCGAAAATCCAAAATGCTCCAGATACCATATTTCAAAACAAGGGTTTGATGTGATTATCTGAATGCTCTTTTTCCCGGCAACAGCCTTCGCTTCCTGTAGCTGAAGAAATTTTGCTTCATCTGCATCAAGGTCGAATATGCTGATTGCCATATCTCCTTCTTTGAATGACAATTCCTCTTCCCTGGCCTTTTTAGCCGTGTTTCGGACTATTTTTACTGGATCTGTTTCATTACCCGATGCAAAAATGCAATGATATCTATCCTGCTTTTTCTCCAGCTCTCGAAAATACAACACTTCCGTTTTGTTTTTCCCTTCAGTACCGATAACAATGATTTTCTTCCGCTCACGTGTCACCCTTCCCTTTGTTACCTTTTTTATTCTTTTTACCATTCAATTCCCCCTTCTGGGAACGGAATGGCTCCATACCGACCCTGTAAATATCCTTTTTGAATATTCTCAGATTTTCTGGGAGAGAAATCTGCAAGAGAATATACATCCGTAATTCCAGTATCATCATTCTTCTCGACAAAATAGATCTGATCACGCCGGAACAATTCCAAGTCAAGAAGACTGACATCATGAGAATTGAATATAAGCTGAGCTCCATTTCTATTCACATCAACATCATTAAACAGCTCGATCAAATACTTCGCCAGACTGGGATGGAGACTATTATCCAGTTCATCAACAACTATAGTTCTGCCCTTTTCAAGTGCCTCCATAATAATCGGTCCATATGCAAATAGCAGTTTCGTGCCGTCTGACTCACTGTCAAACGGAAGCTTGTAAGCTTTTACCGAGCCGTCTTCTGCTGAGATCTGGTGAATCGTTTCCAACCGGAATTGTTTAACCGGTCCAATCATCCTTTTATCGATTTGAATTCCCGGCGGCAAAGGAATCGCAATATCCTCAACCATTTTGGATTCAAACTCATAATCTTGAATATTGATTTCAGCATGCTTCAGCATGGATAACAAGAACTCTTTTGTCTCGGGTCTCTCCTTGTTCCTGTCGAGATATTCAAGGTACTGATTGTTTTGTATCGAAAGCAGATTATATGTATCAACTTTTTCAGCAAACCAAAGAAAGGCATCCCTGGTTTCTTCACAGTTCCACGCCGTAGCCGTACACATAAACAGCTTATTTGGTGTGTTTTTATATTTATAATCAGCAAGGTGCTTATATGCCGTGGTGAATTTATAATCAGTAACGTTGCTTCTCTCAAAGATCATTGTCGGACGAGATGATTTATACTCATATAAATACTCATCATAAACATACTCGGAGTTCGCAACAAATCCGTACTCAAACTTCTTTCCATTATTCACAAAAAGAAAATCCATCTTAGTCTTACTCTTTCTTGTTGCATCATCAAACAAGAAAGGTTCAAACCCTGTAGGAGAGTTTACCTGCAGCGTACTTGACATTCTTACAAGCAAGATCGCTCTGGTCAGTGCTTTGAATATATTTGATTTTCCTGCTGCATTAGCTCCATATAATGCCAACGTTGGAAGAACTCGGTCCTTCCCAAAACGAATGATGTTTTCTTCATGTTCTTTGCTTGCATTCGCAAAGGCCGTCAGCGTCACCTCATCCTTTATAGACATAAAGTTTGTTACATTAAACTGTAGCAGCATCGCGCCTTCCTCCTTTTCTGGCGCAATAATAGCAGTTTTGAGTTATAATGTCAATCCAGAAACGCTATATTTGCAATTAATCTTCAAAAATTACATTTTCGCACATTACTTATTTCCTGTCTTTTCATGCCACCCTTCGCTCTGAAAAAAGGCAAGTAAATTGAATCAAGCAAAACAAAAGACACCATTTCACAATATAATTCAACGTGAAATAATGTCTTTTGAAAACATTTGGTAGTATTTCGGCCGGCTTTACCCTGCTAAAGCGCCGTTTTTTCAGTGTTTATGTGGCTCCCCGGCTTTTTGTGCTCGATTTTAAATCTTAAACCTATATCCCACGCCCCAGATGGTCTCGATGTATTGCGGATTGGAGGTGTCGTATTCGATCTTCTCTCTGATTTTTTTGATATGCACCGTTACGGTGGCGATGTCCCCGATGGATTCCATGTTCCAGATCTTCCGGAAGAGCTCTTCCTTCGAAAAGACGTGATTCGGATTTTCCGCAAGGAAGGTCAGAAGGTCGAATTCCTTGGTCGTAAACTGTTTTTCCTCGCCGTCCACCCAGACGCGGCGCGCCGTTTTATCGATCTTGAGGCCGCGGATCGTGATCTCCTCGTTCTGCTGCTGTCCGGCATGGACCAGACGGTCATAACGGGAAAGATGGGCCTTCACGCGCGCCACCAGTTCGCTCGGCGAAAAGGGCTTGGTCATGTAGTCATCGGCTCCGAGTCCCAGGCCCCGGATCTTATCGATGTCGTCTTTCTTGGCGGAGACCATCAGGATCGGAACGTCTTTTTCCTCCCGGATCCGTTTGCACACTTCAAACCCATCCATTCCGGGGAGCATGAGGTCCAGGACGATGAGGGCGTAGTCGTTTTTGAGCGCCGCCTTTAAGCCGCTCTCGCCGTCTTTCTTGACTTCCACCTCAAAATCGGACAGTTCCAGATAGTCCTTCTCCAGCTCCGCAATCTCTTTTTCGTCTTCGACAATCAGAATCCTGTTCATTTTTTATCCTTTCTGAACCTTCTCCGCTTCTTTGTATTCTCCTGCTCCGCCTGCATCTCCACGTCCACGCTCGTGTCCTGTTCCCTGTATTTTCGCAGCACAAAGTGCATGCAGGTGCCTTCTCCTTCTCTGCTGGTCGCCCAGATGTATCCGCCGTGGTCCTCGATGATCTTCTTCACGATGGAGAGACCGATGCCGCTGCCGCCCTGCAGGGAATTGCGCGAGGAGTCGGTCCGGTAAAATCGCTCGAAAATATTGGGGAGGTCTCTTGCGCCGATCCCCTTGCCGTTGTCCTCGATCTCAACGCGTACGGCATCCTGCTCATCCAGAATCCGGAAGTCGATCCGGCCTCTTTCCTTGTCCATGTATTTGACGCTGTTGCTGATGATGTTGTTGATCACGCGCTTCATCTGTTCGGGATCCGCGATGATGAGGGTCTCGGGCGACACGAGGTTCACGTAGTTGAGCTGGATCCCTCTGCTTTCCATATCGACGCCGATCTCTTCCACGCAGTCCCCGAAATAATCCGACACACTGATCTTGCGGAAGTTGTAGATGATCTTGTCGCTGTCGATGTTGGAGTACAGCGTCAGTTCGTTGATCAGCTGGTCCATGTCGTTTGCCTTGTTATAGATCGTCTGGATGTAGTTCTGCCTTTTTTCGGGCGTGTTGGCCACCCCGTCGATCAGGCCTTCCGCATATCCCTTGATGGAGGTGACCGGCGTTTTCAGATCGTGGGAGATATTACTGATGAGGATCCGGTTCTGCCGCTCATGCATCAGCTTTTCCTCGGCGGACTCCTTCAGACGCAGGCGCATGTCCTCGTAATTCAGGTACAGCTCATGGAAGTCCTCCGCCTCGTCCGGCTTCAGGGCGTACTCGAAGTTGCCGTCCCGGATGTGGTGCATGGCCTTGTTCAATTCATCCAGCGGTCTGAAAAAGCTTTTCCGCAGCCACCGGTTCAGCAGAATCGCCGTCACCGAAAGGATGACCGCGGAGATCAGGATCGTGCGAAACATCATGGCGCGCGGGTTGTACTGGAACTGCTGCGACAGGAACTGATACAGCCTGCTCTCGCGATAGGCGATCATCTCGATGGGGGCGTTGCTCGTGGCCGTGCCCTCTCCCACGAAAAATCCGCCGACGATAAAAAAGGAAATGAACTCCAGCACCAGCGGCAGGATCACCACGATGCAGAAGGTCACGATCATTTTTTTCCGAAAGGACAGTGCGCTTTTCATATGGTTAGATTATACAACATCCCGCGGCGGGGATAAAAAAAGGAACCACTATCCCTGAGGAAACTGGTCCCG
>JAGAHC010000097.1 GCA_017627275.1 Lachnospiraceae bacterium | reverse complement strand
GCTGCGCCACACCCCGTGGGGTTAATAAAAGCGCACATATGATTATAGACAATGAAAAAATCCGTGTCAATGAAAAATAATTGACGTATAATAAATGCCTGTATGGAACACTTTACGCTGATCGCTCCCTGCCACTTCGGCATGGAGAGCGTCTTAAAAAATGAGATCTACGACCTGGGCTACGAGATCCTTTCCGTGGAAGATGGCAGGGTCGAATTCGAAGGTGATGCGGAAGCGATCGTCCGCGCAAACATCTGCCTGCGGACGGCGGAGCGCATCCTTCTGAAAGCGGGGAGCTTTCGGGCGACCTCTTTCGAAGAACTCTTTCAGGGGATCAAGAAGATCGCCTGGGAAACATTTCTTCCGAAGGACGCAAAATTCTGGGTCACGAAGGCGGCTTCCGTCAAAAGCAAGCTGTTCTCGCCTTCCGACATCCAGTCCGTCGCTAAAAAGGCGATGGTGGAAGAGATGGCTGCCCACTACCGCATCCGCCTGTTCCCGGAAGACGGCGCGGAATACCCCGTGCGCATCTTCATCAAGAATGACGTCGTGACCGTCGGGATCGATACCACGGGCGACTCCCTCCACAAGCGCGGCTACCGGACGTGGAAGGTCAAGGCGCCGATCGCGGAGAACCTCGCGGCGGGCCTGCTCATGCTGACGCCGTGGAAGGCAGACCGGATCCTGGTCGATCCTTTCTGCGGGAGCGGCACCTTCCCCATCGAGGCGGCGCTCATGGCGGCGAACATCGCGCCGGGGTTAAAGCGGGACTTCACAGCCATGCGCTGGACGAATCTGATTCCTGCAAAACTCTGGGAAGAGGTCCGGGAGGAGATGACAGAAGAGATCGACACCGGCATCGAGACCGACCTCCAGGGCTACGACATTGACCCGTCCGCCATCGAGACGGCCAGACACAACGCGAAGGAAGCGGGCGTCGACCACCTGATCCACTTCCAGGTTCGCCCCATCGACCAGCTTTCCCACCCCAAAAAGTACGGCTTCCTCATCACCAATCCGCCGTACGGCGAACGCCTGATGGAGGAGGAAAAAGAAGCGCTCCGCACCCTGTACAGAACGCTCGGAGACAGATACAGGGCGCTTGACGACTGGTCTATGTACGTCATCACCGCCTATGAGAACTGCGAAAAGGACCTGGGACTGAAAGCGGCAAAAAACCGGAAGATCTACAACGGCATGTTAAAATCCTACTTTTATTCATTCCCCGGCGCCAGACCGCCCAAGAGGAGACCATGAGAATCTTATTTGCAACGGGCAATGCCCATAAAGTACACGAGATTAAAAAGATCTTAAACGATCCGTCGTTTGAGGTCCTTTCCATGAAGGAAGTCGGCATCAACGCGGAGCCGGACGAGGACGGGAGCACGTTTGAAGAAAACGCGCTGATCAAGGCGAAGGCCCTTTCCATCCTGCTTCCCGGCTTTTACGGGCCGGTCGCCTGCGGAAACGGCAATGAATGCCCCGCGGGAGTGCCTCAGGTGCCCGCACAGACAAAGACCCCGGACAACCCGGCCGGCATCCCCGTGCCGAAAAAGAAGTATGACCTTCACTTTGACGTCGTCCTCTCGGACGATTCGGGCCTGGAGATCGACGCCATGGGAAAAGCCCCCGGAATCGAATCCGCCCGTTTTATGGGGCATGACACCGATTATCTGACCAAATGCACGGCGATCCTTGAGAAACTGAAGGACGTCAAAGACGAAGACCGCACGGCCCGCTTTGTCTGCGCCTGCGCGGCGGCGTTTCCGGACGGTTCCGTCCACGTGACCCGCGGCGTCATGGAAGGCCGGATCGGCCACGAATACGTCGGCGAAAACGGCTTCGGCTATGATCCCATTTTCTTCCTGCCGGAATACGGCAAGACCAGCGCCGAGATCTCCGAAGAAGAGAAGAACGCCATCAGCCACCGCGGGCAGGCCCTGCGCCAGATGGCGGCCTACCTTCAGGAAAGAGCAAACGGGCGCTGATGCAGGAACAGACACGTAAGCAGCCGGAGCAGAGATGACATACAGACCACAGAAGATCCTCATCATCGGAGATACCCACAGACAGGACATCATCGCGCGCACCGTCATCGAAGACGAGCAGCCTTTTGACCTGATGCTGCACACGGGCGACGCGGAGGGGAGCGAATCCTACCTGGAATCCGTCGCCGAAGCGCCCTGCCGCTTTGTGACCGGCAATTGCGACTACACGGCCTATCCGCTGGAAGAAGAGCTGCAGATCGGCCCTTACCGCGCCCTTTTGACCCACGGACACACCCTGCGCCTGAAAACGGGCCTTGAGGGCGTCGCGTCGGACTTAAAAAGCAAAGGTTATGACATTCTGATCCACGGGCACACCCATATCCCCATGGCCGAGTACAAGAGCGGCCTCCTCATCCTTTCCCCCGGGAGCCTTGCCTATCCGCGTCAGGAAGGGCGCAAAAAGACCTATCTGGTCCTTACTCTGGACCGCGACGGAGCGCTGAATTACGAGCTGAAATCCGTCTGAGAATCGTTCGCGTTTTATCCCATTGACAACCGAAAAGAATAAGATAAAATAGTTTCCATCGTGTATCAGACTACAGGATATTGAGGGGGGTCTGTCACGAAATAAGATTATCCAGAGGTATAGGACAATGGCGGAAGCAAAGAAACACATTCTTACTTATGAAGGCTTGAAGAAGTACGAAGAAGAGCTGCATGAGTTGAAGCTTGTACGCAGACAGGAAGTGGCGCAGAAGCTGAAAGAAGCGCGTGCGCAGGGCGATCTGTCGGAGAATGCGGAATACGATGCAGCCAAGGACGAGCAGCGGGACATCGAGGCCCGGATCGAAGAACTGGAAAATATCTTAAAGAATGCGGAAGTTGTCGTGGAAGACGAGGTTTCCACAGGGACCGTGGGCGTAGGCTGCAAGGTCAAGATCCATGATGTGCGTTACAACGAAGACATTACCTATAAAATCGTGGGATCCACCGAGGCTGATTCCCTCCAGGGCAAGATCTCGAACGAGTCCCCTGTCGGCAAGGCGCTGATCGGCAAGAAGGTCGGTGACATCGTGGTCGTTCACACCATGGCCGGCAACATGAAATACAAGATCATGAAGATCCAGCGCTCCGCATAAGACGCGGAAGGCGCAAAGAGTACAAAAGCAACAGAAATGGAGACCCCAGTGGGAGAAGAAAAAAGAGCACAGCAACCAAATCCGTCGAGTTTAAGGCAGGTCCGCGTCGAAAAACTGCAGACCCTGCAGGCGGAGGGGAACGACCCGTTCCGGATCGTGACCTATGACCAGACGCACCACACGGCGGAGATCGTGAACGACTTCGATGCCTTTGACGGCAAGGACGTATCGATCGCGGGCCGCCTGATGTTCAAGCGCGTCATGGGCAAGGCCTCCTTCTGCAACGTGCAGGACCGCGATGGCAGGATCCAGTGCTACGTCACGAGAGACGAGCTGGGCGAAGACGCCTATAAGGCCTTCAAGAAGATGGACATCGGCGATATCGTCGGCATTAAGGGCTTTGTCTTCAGGACGCAGACCGGCGAGATCACCGTGCACGCGAAGGAGCTGGTGTTGCTTGCCAAATCTCTGGAGCAGCTTCCGGAGAAATTCCACGGGCTCACTGATACGGACATCCGTTACAGACAGCGCTACGTTGACCTCATCATGAACGAAGAGGTCCGCGAGACCTTTAAAAAGCGCTCGCAGATCATCAAGGAGATCCGCAACTTCCTGGACGGCAGAGACTTTATCGAAGTCGAGACGCCGCTCCTTGTGGAGAACGCGGGAGGCGCATCGGCACGCCCCTTCATCACGCATGCCAACGCCCTCGACGAGGACTTTAAGCTCCGCATCTCCCTGGAACTTTACTTAAAGCGACTGATCGTCGGCGGCCTCGAGCGCGTCTATGAGATCGGCCGCGTGTTCCGCAACGAGGGGATCGACACCAGACACAACCCGGAGTTTACCCTGATGGAGCTCTACCAGGCGTATACCGACTACAACGGCATGATGGAGCTTACCGAGGCGATGTTCAACCACCTGGCAAAGACCGTCTGCGGGAGCGAGACCGTGAAGTACGGCGACAAGGAACTGGACTTCTCCATTCCGTTTAAGCGCGCGACCATGTACGACCTCGTGAAGGAAGCGACCGGCATCGATTTTGACGCGGTGCAGACGGACGAAGAGGCCAAGGCCCTTGCCAAAGAGCATCACATCGAGTTCGAGGACAGACATAAGAAGGGCGACATCGTTTCTCTCTTCTTTGAGGAATACTGCGAAGACAAGCTGGTGCAGCCGACCTTTGTGCTGGATCACCCGATCGAGATCAGCCCGCTGACGAAGAAAAAACCCGACGACCCGTCGAAGGTCGAGCGGTTCGAGCTCTTTATCAACGGCTGGGAGATGGCCAACGCCTATTCCGAGCTGAACGATCCCATCGATCAGAGGGAGCGCTTCGCGGCGCAGGACGCCAATGCGGCAGCAGGCGACGAAGAGGCGCAGCACACTGACGAGGACTTCCTCCACGCCATGGAGATCGGCATGCCGCCCACCGGCGGCATCGGCTACGGCATCGACCGCCTGACCATGCTCCTCACCGACAGCCAGGCGATCCGCGACGTGCTGCTGTTCCCGACATTAAAAACCCTCGGTAAGTAAAATGCCGTATTTTCAACGGTTTCAGGGATGTTAGGAATGGCTTACTACATCATTACTACATCAATTAGGCGATTTTATCTAATTTGATTCAAGTCGATTTACATCGTTGACAAATGGCGACTTATAATGCATTGCATTGATTTTTAAAGGATCGGTGCAATGCATTTTGCTTTGTATAGAATTGCCGTAAATGCCCGTATTTATCACATTTCTGAGGTTACATCAGCATCTGGTGATCCGACTACACAAGGGACTATCCTCGCTCTAAATGAACCTTTCTGCACTAATTCTTGATACGTATACGAAATTCCTTTTGCAGGATGGTATATTTTCGTATACATCTGTTTCACACCAGGAAACCTGATATTTTCGGCCTTTTCTGCCTTGCAGCATCCTTATACCAGTCGACAAATTGTACATCTCCCGTATATTTCAGCTTTAATAATCATATACGAATATCTGAAACGGAGGTGACGACAGTGGCACAGGAAAGCGCATATTACGACATCATAAGGAGGAGCGAGGTGAAGGAGGAGAGCAGAAAACTCCGCCGCCTTTTCCTTCGGTATAAGGAGGCGGAGATCGTCTACAGCATACAGCATAAGAAACTGTTGGAGCTTGCGGGAAAGGCGGGAGCTATTTATCGCATCGACGGTACGGTACTGATCAACAGAGACATATTCGAAGATTATCTCGAACAATTTCATGAGAAGAGCACTTTGCTCGGAAAGGACAAGTAATGAGCGGAATACTATGGAAGTTCTCTGATCAACTTGATGACGCGGACCG